>JAQUGB010000211.1:0-1198 GCA_028684345.1 Tepidiphilus sp.
CCGAGCGACATGAGATCATTCATCAGGTCGTACTTGCCGGCGACCGAGGAAAATACCCGGCCAACGAGGTGTTTCTTTTCGGGTTCGGGTACCTTGCGGAAGCCGAAGTCGGTGACTTCGTTCATGGGGTACGCGGTCCTTTGCAGCATGATGGCACAGGATCAATGATAACGCATTCGGTTTCCAAGGAGCCGGTGATTCGACTCGGAAGCGGTGCATCGGCTTGCGGCGTGGGAAACCGCTGCCGCGGGTCGCCCGAATACCCGGCTGAGCGCATGGCATCGGTGCGCGGCTGCCTGCTGCTCTTCGTGACCAGGCGCGTCGGTCGCGTTCCGCCCGCTTCGCTGTTGCCCCGTACTGGACGATTGCTACACGGGTGCCGAGCGTGTGCCGCGTTCGTACCAGCCGCGGGTGCGACGCACGAATTTCACGACCAGCAGCATGGCCGGCACTTCGATCAGCACGCCGACCACCGTGGCGAGCGTCGCCCCGGAGGAGAGGCCGAAGAGGCTGATCGCCGTGGCCACCGCCAGTTCGAAGAAGTTGGAGGCGCCGATTAGGGCCGACGGGCAGGCGACGGCGTAGTCCTCGCCCAGGGCGCGGTTGAGGCCGTAGGCGAGCGCGGCGTTGAAGGCGACCTGCACCACGATGGGCACGGCCAGCAGTGCGATCACCAGGGGCTGGGCAAGGATGGCTTGCCCCTGGAAAGCGAAGATCAGCACCAGGGTGGCAAGGAGCGCCGCGGTCGACCATGGTGCGATGCGGCGCATCGCCGCGGCAAAGGCCGCCTCGCCGCGTTTCATGAGCCGTGTGCGCCAGATCTGGGCGAGGATTACGGGAAGGACGAGGTAGAGGAGCACCGAGGCGACGAGCGTCTGCCAGGGCACCGTGATCGCCGACAGGCCGAGCAAGAATCCGACGAGCGGCGCGAAGGCGAAGATCATGATGAAATCATTGATCGCGACTTGGGTGAGGGTAAAGAGCGGGTCGCCGTCAGCGAGTCGGCTCCAGACGAAGACCATCGCGGTGCATGGGGCGGCAGCGAGCAGGATGAGTCCGGCGAGATAGGCGTCGATCTCGCCGGCCGGCAGCCATGGCGCGAACAGTTGGCGCAGGAAAATCCAGCCGAACAGGGCCATCGAAAAGGGTTTGACCAGCCAATTGACGAAGAGCGTCACGCCGATGCCGCGCGTGTGGC
>JAQUGB010000211.1:1298-2884 GCA_028684345.1 Tepidiphilus sp.
CGTCGAGCACGGCGTCGAGGGATTTGGGCACGAGCCCATCGGCCGGCAGGCCGGCGAGGCGCAGCGCGGCGAACACTTCGGCCGGCACTTCGTTCGCCGGCCGGGTGCCCGCCGAAATCGCCCGCACCGCGGGAGCGAGGTCGTGCGTGAGAATAGCTTTTGCCAGTTGCGAGCGGCAGGCATTGTGCGTGCACAGCACGAGCACGGTTTTCGTCATCGTCATGTTCCTTGGGGCGCAAGGATGGTCGTCGGAGGGCGTTTTTCGCTGGGTCCGGTTGCCGCCCCAGAGAGGCAAGTGACCCCGCCGCAGCAGTTCTGCGTGAGGAAGGCAAGGAGTTCGTCCATCGTCTCGTAAGCAGCGGCGTAGCGCAGGTACCGCCCCTCTTTGTGCCGGCGGATGAGACCGACGCGGTTCAGATGCGCGAGGTGGAAGGACAGTGTGGTGGGAGGCAGGCCGAGCGCTTCGCTCAGTTCGTTCGGATAGCGACCCTGCGGCCCAGCTTCGACGAGCAGGCGGAAGATGGCGAGCCGCGTTTCGTGCCCCAGCGCGGCGAGGAGTTCGGCAGCAAGTAACATTTCCATATTTCCATTATTGTTGAAGTATTGAATGATGTCAAGCATGCGATACCCGAAAAACCGTTCACCGACTATCCTGAGTCGACCAGGCGGTCGATGTGCCCGGCGCAGATGTGGAGGGAGGGGCAATGAACGGGGAACGAAAAAGGGCAGGGGCGTGGGACGTCTTGTTCGTCTTTCTGCGCCTGGGGCTGACGTCGTTCGGCGGGCCGATCGCGCATCTGGGCTATTTTCGCGAGGAGTTCGTGGTGCGCCGTGGCTGGCTCGACGAGCGGGAATATGCCGATCTGGTGGCGCTGTGCCAGTTCCTGCCGGGACCGGCGAGCAGTCAGGTGGGAATGGCATTAGGCTATCTGCGGGCCGGCTACGGCGGGGCGCTCGCCGCCTGGCTCGGGTTCACCCTGCCCTCGGCGGTGGCGATGATCCTGTTCGCGCTGGGCCTGACGCACTACGCCCAGGCGGTTCCCGCCGGCGTCTTGCACGGTTTGAAAGTGGCGGCGGTGGCGGTGGTGGCGCAGGCGGTGTGGGGCATGGCGCGCACGCTGTGTCCCGATGCGCGGCGCGTGACGCTGATGACGGTGGCGGCGTGCTGCGTCGCGCTCGCGCCGCTGGCTTGGGTGCAGGTGGCGGTCATCGCGGCGGCGGGCGTGGCCGGTTTGGCACTACTCCCAGGGCGGGAATTACCGCCGCCCGAGCCGTTGCCGATCGCGATGCGACGGCGGATCGGCCTCTTTTGGCTCGCGCTCTTCGCCGCGCTGCTCATGGTCCTGCCGCTGCTCGCCCACTTGACCGAAAACCCCACGCTCACGCTCGTCGATGCATTCTACCGCGCCGGCGCGCTCGTCTTCGGCGGAGGGCACGTGGTGCTGCCGCTGCTGCAGGCGGAGACGGTGCCGCGCGGCTGGGTGGACGCGCAGACGTTCCTCGCCGGCTACGGGGCGGCGCAGGCGGTGCCGGGGCCGCTCTTCACCTTCGCGGCTTTTCTCGGTGCCGTTCGCGAGATACCGCCG
>JAQUGB010000212.1 GCA_028684345.1 Tepidiphilus sp.
ACCGGCGTTTCCATCCCTACGATCTTCGCCGTCGAGGGAGAGGAAGGATTTCGCGAGCGCGAGACGCGGCTGCTCGCCGAACTGCTCGGCCGCGAGGACGTCGTGCTCGCCACCGGCGGCGGGGTGGTATTGCGACCGGAGAATCGGGTGCAGCTGCGTCGTCGGGGCATCGTCGTCTATCTGCACGTGCCGCCGGAGGTACTGTGGGAGCGGCTGCGGCACGATCGCCATCGGCCGCTGCTGCAGGTGCCACAGCCGCGGCAGCGCATTTTCGAACTCTATGCCCAGCGTGACCCGCTCTATCGCGAGGCGGCCGACATCGTCGTCGATGGCGGTCGGATGAAGCCCGCGGCCATGCTCGCGCGCGTCGAGGAGGCGGTGCGCGACTACCTGTCGGGCAAAGGGGAAGGGGCGGTGGTCGCGGAAGGAGAACGGGATGCGTGAGCTGGCCGTCGATCTGGGTGAGCGGTCCTATCCTATTTTCATCGGCTCCGGCGTGCTTACGGCCCATGAGTTGCTGTTGCCGAACCTGGAGCAGCCGCGCGCGGTGCTCGTCACGAACGAGACGGTGGCGCCGCTCTATCTCGAGCGCGTAACGACCATGCTGGAGCGTCACGCCGTGCGCGTCGACTCGGTGGTGCTGCCCGACGGGGAACAGTACAAGAACTGGCAGACACTGGAAAAAGTCTACGACACGCTCGTCGATACCCGCGCCGAGCGCGCCACCCCCCTCATCGCCCTGGGCGGTGGTGTCGTCGGCGACATGACCGGTTTTGCCGCCGCGACCTGGCAGCGCGGCGCGCCTTTCGTGCAGATGCCTACCACACTCCTCGCGCAGGTCGATTCTTCCGTCGGCGGTAAGACGGCGATCAACCATCCGCGCGGCAAGAACATGATCGGGGCTTTCCATCAGCCGCGCGCGGTGCTCATCGACACCGACACGCTCGCGACCCTGCCGCTGCGCGAGCTGCGCGCGGGGCTCGCCGAGGTGATCAAGTACGGTCTCATCCGCGATGCGTCCTTCTTCGACTGGCTCGAGGGGCACATGGAAGCCTTGCTCGCGTTGGAGCCGGGGCCGGTGGCATTCGCCATCGAGCGTTCCTGCCGCAACAAGGCCGAGGTGGTGGTGGCCGACGAGACCGAGCGCGGCGAACGGGCGCTGCTCAATCTCGGCCACACGTTCGGCCATGCGATCGAGACGGGGACGGGGTACGTCGGCTGGCTGCACGGTGAGGCGGTGGCCGTGGGGATGCTGATGGCCGCTGAGGTGTCGCTGCGCCTGGGCTGGATCGACGAGGGCGAGCTCGCGCGCATCGAGGGGCTCCTGATTCGGGCCGGGCTGCCGGTGCGGGGGCCCGGCTTGCCGGTGGATGAGATGCTCCATTGGATGGCCGGTGACAAGAAAGTGAGTGGCGGACAGCTGCGCCTGGTCCTGCTCCAAGGGATCGGCAAGGCGGTGGTGACGGCAGACGTGCTGCCATCCGTATTGCGTGCTGCGATCGAAGCGAGGCGCTGAGATGCTGGCTCCTTACGCGGTCCATGAAGCGTCGAGCCGTGGGCGGCGGCATCCCGAACCGAGCGCGGCGCCGCGCAGCGAATTCCAGCGCGATCGCGACCGGATCGTGCATTCGAGCGCGTTCCGCCGGCTGGAATACAAGACTCAGGTTTTCGTCAATCACGTCGGGGATCACTTTCGCACGCGGCTCACCCATTCGCTGGAAGTGGCGCAGATCGGGCGTTCGATCGCCCAGATGCTCGGCGTGAACGACGTGCTGGTCGAGGCGATCACTTTGGCGCACGACCTCGGACATACGCCTTTCGGGCACGCCGGGCAGGAGGCGCTCGACGAGTGCATGAAAGACGAGGGTGGATTCGAGCACAACCTGCAGTCGCTGCGCATCGTCGACGAACTCGAGGAAAAGTACGCCGAATTCGACGGGCTCAACCTCATGTTCGAGACGCGCGAGGGCATTTTGAAGCACTGCCGGCCGGAACACTGGGCCCGGCTGGGAGAGGTGGCCGAGCGTTTTCGCCGCGACTTGCGGCCCTCGCTGGAAGCGCAGATCGCCAACCTGGCCGACGAGCTCGCCTACAACAACCACGACATCGACGACGGCCTGCGCTCCGGCCTCATCACCCTCGAGGCGCTCGAGGCGGTGCCGATCTTCGCGCGCACGCGCGCCGAGGTGGAGGCGCGCCATCCGGGTTTGGAGCGCAAGCGGCTCATCCATGAAACGATTCGCCGCATGATTTCACTCATGGTGCTCGACCTCGTCGAGGAGAGCCGGCGGCGCATCGCCGAAGTCGACCCCGCCTGCGTCGAAGACGTGCGCCGTGCGCCGCCGCTCGTGCGGCATTCGAGCACGATGCGCGAGGAAGTGGCGCTGCTCAAGCGTTTCCTCTTTCTCCAGCTCTACCGCCATCCGCGGGTGATCGACATGAACCGCCGCGCGCAGCGCATCATCCGCGAGCTCTTCGCCGCCTATGCCGCCGATCCCGCGCTGCTGCCGGAGGCGTACCGGCGGCGTTTCGCCGAGAAAGGCCGTCGCGCCTTGGCCGATTACATCGCTGGTATGACCGATCGCTATGCGGTGCGCGAACATCGCCGGCTCTTCGGCCTGGAAGAAGCGTTCTGAGGTGTGTTCTGGCTTTGGCCACGATCACACTGGGGCCAAATTTTTCCTCGACTGATCTTGATCGGCGGCCTCTTCGACGGTATATTGTTCCGCCCGCCTTTTCGTGCGCCAGGATACTCCGCCCGTCTCTCGCAACGGTCCCCGGTCGATCCCGTAGCGCCACAGCGGCGCGCCCTTTCTTTCACCGTCATTGGATCCGAGTCGAGGAAAGCCTGACCATGTCCGAATCGTC
>JAQUGB010000036.1 GCA_028684345.1 Tepidiphilus sp.
TGGCGCTCGAGGAGGCGCGGCGCTGGCTCGCGCCCATTGTGTAGAGGTTAGCCGAGGCACTGAGTAGTTTAGCCACGCCGGGGAATGGCGAGCGCGAGCGCTTGCAGGCGGGCAAGGAGTTCGCGGTGAAGGGCCGTGACTTCCTCTCGCAGCTCGGGGGGTGGGGCTCCGGTCTTCGCCGCCGCGACCAGTTTTTGCGCCGCACGGTGCATCGCCTCGTGTGTGTTCACGATGGCGGGGAATTCGGTCCGGGTGGCCAGGATTTCTCGCCCCTCGCCGTCGAGCCAATGACCGAAGTCGCAGCGATGCGGATCGAGCTGCGGGGGCGGTGTCGCGATGCCATCGCGCAGGTGGTATTCGAGGCGGGCGAACCAGTGACGGTGGCTCAGCTCGAATCGGGTCAGTCGTCGGCACAGGGGATTGCTCAGGGTGTCGCGCCAGCGTGCCCACTGGGGCGGGTGCTGCCAGCGCATTGCCCAGTTGGCAAAGTCGGCCTTCGGCATGGGATGCGCGATGCCATAGCCCTGGGCGACGTCGGCGCCGAGTCGCAAGAGGTATTCGCCGTGTTCCAGCGTCTCCACCCCTTCGGCGACGCAGTGCAGGTCGAAGGTGCGGGCGAGTTCCAGCACCGCTTCGACGATGCGATAGTCGTCGGTCTCGTCGAGCAAGTGGATGACGAAGGCCTGGTCGATCTTGATCGCGTGCGCCGGCACGCGCTTGAGGTAGGCGAGCGAAGAGTAGCCGCTGCCGAAATCGTCGATCGCGAGGCGCACGCCCAGCGCCCGGCACTGCGTCATCAGCTGTTCGATGCCCAGGCCGGCGTCGAGCGCGCTCGATTCGACGATCTCCAGCTCCAGCCGCTGCGGCGCGGCGTCGGGGTAGCGCGCGAGCCGTTCCTCGAGCTGGCGGGGAAAGGTGGGATCGAGCAGTTGGCGCGGCGCGACGTTGACCGAGACGAGCCAGTCGCGTCCTTGGCGCGTCCAGTCGGTGAGCAGGGCCAGCGCCCGTTCGAGCACCCAGTTGCCGAGCCGTACGATCGCCTCGTCGTTCTCGATTGCCGGGATGAAGGCTCCGGGGGCAAGCAATCCTCGCGTGGGATGCCGCCAGCGCACCAGGGCTTCCGCGCCTTCGATGCGTCCGCTCGCCAGCTCCACGCGCGGCTGCAGGTAGAGCCGCAATTCTTCCCGTTCGATGCCCTCGATCACCGCTTGGCTCAGGGAGCGACGCGCCTGCTGCTCGCGGTCGAGCTGGGCGTCGAACCGGCAATAGCGGTTCTTGCCGCCCTGCTTCGCCTGATAGAGGGCGAGATCGGCGTGGCGCAGCAGCACTTCGGGGTCGGCGTCGTCTTCGGGGTAGATGGTGACGCCGATGCTGGTGGTGAGCTGCAGCAGTTCGTCGCCGTACTTGATCGGCATTCGGGTGACGGAGAGCATACGCTCCACGATCGGTTCCCAGTCCGAGGGCGAGGTGAGGTCGGCGATCACGGCGACGAACTCGTCGCCCCCGATGCGCGCGAGCGTGTCGGTCTCGCGCAGCGCCCCTTGCAAGCGCCGGGCGGTGAGGCGCAGCACGTCGTCGCCGACGTCGTGGCCGCAGCGGTCGTTGATCGGTTTGAAACCGTCCAGGTCGAGGTAGGCTACCGCCACTGCGGTGCCGTGGCGCCGGGCGGCGGCGAGCGCCTGCGCCAGGCGGTCGTTGAGGAGTACCCGGTTGGGCAGCCCCGTGAGTTCGTCGTGGTAGGCCAGGCGTTCGAGCATCTGCTGCTGCGCCTTGAGCGTGGTGATGTCCTGCATCGCCGCGACGTAGCGGATCGGTCGGCGCTGCTCGTCGTATACGGTGGAGATGGTAAGCAGCGTCGGCAGCGGCTGACCGGATTTGGTCTGATTCCACACTTCGCCGCGCCAGCTGCCGCTCGCTCGCAGCGTGGCCCACATCGCGTCGTAGAACGCCTGGTCGTGCCGATTCGAGCGCCACGGCGCGATCGGCTTGCCGATCACTTCCTCGCGCGAAAACCCGGTCATGCGCAGCAGGGCGTCGTTGACTTCCAGGATCATGAGATCGGTATCGGTGACCACCACGCCTTCGGCGAGGGCATGGAAGACGCTGGCGGCAATGCGCTGGGATTCTTCCAACTGCACGGCGTCGGTGACGTCGCGCACCAGCCCGGCGATGCGCCGGATGCGGGCGCTTTCCGCGTCGCTGTCGACGGCGCGGGCCCAAGTCTCGAGCCAGCGCCAGCCGCCGTCGGTATGGCGGATGCGGTAGCGCAGGTCCACGTTGGGCCGTGTGCGGTTGAGGTGTTCGACGACTGCCTGATGCACCCGTTCTCGATCCTCGGGATGAATCATCGCCACCCATTGCTCGAGCGGCACGTCGATCGGGCGCTCTCCCGGCAGACCTATGAGGCGCTGGAACCGGGGGCAGAACGTGGCGACGCGCCGCTCCACGTCCCACAGGATGCGGCCGAGCCCCGCTCCTTCGAGGGCGAGTTCGAGTTCTTCGGCGAGCTGCCGCGTCTGATGCTGGGCGCGCCGCAGCCGCAGATAGGCCGCCCCGAGCAGCACGAGCAGCAGCCCCAGTCCGATCACTGCCCAGCCGAGAATCTCGCGCCGCGCCGCTTCGGTACGGCGCAGCGCCTCCGTGCGCTCGGCAACGAGCTCCTCGAGCCGGTTCTGGTAGCGCTCCAGTTCGGACTGCAGAAGGCTTGCCCGCGTCTCGGGCAGGATCAGCGAGAGGAGGTAGGTGCGCCCGTCGATCTGCACCGGGCTCGAATAGACCTCGGTGGCCACGATTCGTCCCGAGGCGAGGCGGTGGGGAAAGACGAAGAAATTGCGCTGCTGCCGCCGCGCGTCTTCCATCTCGTGCTGCACTTCTTCGGGCGAGAGTTGGTTGATCTCACGGATCGTCATGCCGCCGCGCAGCCGCTCGGCGGGATAGCCGTAGAAGGCGATCGCAGCTTCGTTCGCATCGAGGATGCGTCCATCGTCGGGCGCGATGAGGAGGGCCGGCATGGCATGCTGTCGCAGAGGGTCTGGCAGCTGCTGTGCCCAGATGGGGCACAATACGAAGAACAGCGCCGGCAGAATCGAGCATCGGACGACGCAGCGGCGCAGCCGCGAGCAAAGCGCATACCGGGATGGCCTCGGGCGGTGGCTGGTCATCGTCCCCTCTTTCTCATGCTTTTCCCCATTATAGGCGAGGACAAGCCGGGGCCGGCGTGCCCGAGCGCCCTTGCGCTCGGGATGCGGAGAGGGGGTTACTCGCCGGTTGCGCTCTGCTTCATTGCCTGGGCATCCGCAGCGTTCGCGGCGGCCACGATCGGTTCTCCCTCGAATTCCCTGCTGCCGCCTAGTGCCTTGTAGAGTTGGGCCGCGGCCGAGAGCAGCTGACGTCGGGTCGAGATCACCGCCTGCGAGGCGGAGAAGGCATCGCGTTGCGCGTCGAGTACTTCGAGGAAGCTCGTGATGCCTTCACGATAGCGCGCCTCGGTGAGCGTCAACCGTTGCAGTTGGGTGCGCTCGAGTGCCATCTGGGCCTCGAGCTGGCGGGCGATGCGCTCGCGCGCCGAGAGCAGATCGGCCACCTCGCGGAAGGCCTGCTGGATGGTGCTCTCGTACTGCGCCACGGCGATGTTCTGGCGCACCAGCGCGAGGTCGAGGTTCGCCTGGGTACGGCCGGCGTCGAAAATCGGCTGGGTGAGCATCGGCTGGAAAGTCCAGGCGGCGCTGCCTGCGTCGAACAGCCCGCTGAAGGCCGCGCTGGCGGTACCGAACATCCCCGTGAGGGTGATGCGCGGGAAAAAGGCGGCGCGCGCCGCGCCGATGTTGGCGTTGGCGGCGATGAGCTGCCGTTCGGCGGCGCGCACGTCGGGACGGCGCAGGAGTACTTCGGAGGGGACGTTGACGGCGAAATTGCCGATCAGATCCTGCTCGCGCAGGCTGCGTCCCTCGGGCCAGTCGTGGCGATCGGTACCGACGACCAGGCGCAGGTAGTTTTCCGCGGCCACGCGCTGCTGGTCGAGCTGCTCGGCGGCCACGCGCGCGGTTTCGTAGGAGGCGAGCGCTTGCAGGTAGTCGAGTTCGGAGGCGACGCCGACGTTGCGTCGCTCGCCGACCAGGGTCAGCATCTCGGCGCGGGTGCGCAAGGTTTCCTTGGCGAGCACCAGGCTCTCCTCGGCTTCCTTGAGCGAGAGGTAGGCATTGGCCACGTCCGAGATGAGCGAGAGACGGAAAGCGCGTTGGGCTTCGTCGGTGGCGAGGAATTGCTGGCGCGCGGCTTCGGTGAGGCTGGCGACCCGACCCCAGAAATCGAGTTCGAAGGAGAGCAGCCCCAGACCCACGTCGTAGCGGTGCGACGTCGTGGATCGCTCTCTGGCCGAGAGGTCTGCCGGCGTACGGGCAGCCTGCTCGGCGGCGTCGAGGGAGACGTTGGGCAGACGGTCGGCTCGTTGGATACGGTACATCGCCCGGGCTTCTTCGACGCGGGCCACGGCCACGCGCAGGTCGCGGTTGTTTTCCAGGGCGGCGGCAATCAGCGCTTGCATGCGCGGATCGGGAAAATATTCCTGCCAGGGCATGTCGGCGATGTCGCGCTCGCCGCGCGGGTCGACCGAGGCCGGCCATTGCGCGGCGACCGGCGGTTCAGGACGGAAATAGTCCGGCATCATCGAACAGCCCGTTGCGCTCAGCAGCAGGGCGAGCGCCAAGGGGGAAGAGCGCAGCTTACGCATGACGGGGCTCCTGGGCGGGGTGTTCGTCCTTGGGGGGAAAGATGCGGCGAACCACCACGAAAAAGACGGGGACGAGGAAGACGGCGAGCACGGTGGCCGCGAGCATGCCGCCGATCACGCCGGTACCGATCGCGTGCCGGCTCTGGGCGCCGGCGCCGGTGGAGAGGGCGAGCGGCAATACGCCGACGATGAATGCGATCGATGTCATCAGAATGGGGCGGAAGCGCATGCGGGCAGCATCCAAAGTGGCCTCGATCAGGTTTTTGCCGCTTTCATGCAGCGATCGCGCGAACTCGATGATGAGGATGGCATTTTTCGCCGATAGCCCGATGATGGCCACCAGGCCGACTTTGAAGTACACGTCGTTGGGCAGGCCGCGCCAGGTGACGGCCAGCAGCGAACCGAACACACCGAGCGGCACCACCAGCATCACCGAGAAGGGGATCGACCAGCTCTCGTAGAGGGCCGCCAAGCACAGGAAGACGACGATGAGCGAGATGGCGAAGAGCATCGGGGCCTGCGCACCGGAGAGGTTCTCCTCGAAGGAGGTGCCCGACCACTCGTAGCCGACGCCGGTGGGCAACTGGGCGGCGATCGCGGCCATCGCCTGCATCGCCTCGCCGCTCGATACGCCCGGTGCGGGCGAGCCGGTGAGCTTGAGCGCCGGCACGCCGTTGTAACGATCGAGCCGGGGAGGGCCGACCATCCAGCGCGTCTTGACGATCTCGGAGAGCTTGACCATGTTGCCGTCGCGGTTGCGTACCGAAACCTGCAGCATGTTCTCGGGGCTCATGCGCACCGGGGCGTCGGCCTGCAGCTGCACGCGCAGGATGCGTCCTTGTCGCTCGAAGTCGTTGATGTAGGCCACGCCGAACATCGCTTGTAGCGTCTGGTTGAGCACGGCGGAGGATACGCCCAGGGTTTCGGCCTTGTCGCGGTCGATGTCGAGCATCAGTTGCGGTCCGGGGGGCATCCCTTCCAGGCGCACGTTGGTCAGGCGCGGTTCTTGAGCCGCGAGTTGGAGCGCCTGATCCTTGGCGGCGTCGAGCGCTTGGCGACCGAGACCGGCGCGATCCTGCATCCGGAAATCGAACCCGCCGATCGCGGCCATTTCGGGGATGGCCGGCGGGTTGATCGCGAAGATGATCGCTTCCTTGAGGGGAAAGAAATGTCGGTTGGCTTTCTGGATGAGGGCATGGGCCGAGGATTCCGGCGCCGTGCGCTCGCTCCAGTCTTTGAGTCGCACGAACAGGAGGCCGGCGTTTTGTCCGCGACCGAGGAAGGAGAACCCGACGATCCCGATCGTGTTCTGGACTTCCGGCTGAGAGAGGAAGTACTGTTCGGCCAGAGTGACGATCTCCTGCGTGCGTTCCTGGGTGGCGCCGGATGGCAGCTGAACCATCGTAATGAAGTAGCCCTGGTCTTCTTCCGGCAGGAAGCTGCCTGGCAGGCGCGCGAACAGCCATCCGGCACAGGCGATGATGAGCGCGTAGAGGATCATCCAGCGCCAAGGCCGGGTGATGACACGGCGTACGCCGGTGACGTAGCCGCGCGTGGTGGCTTGAAAGCCGCGGTTGAACCAGCCAAAGAATCCTTTTTCCCCATGGCCTTCTTTGTGCGGTTTGAGCATGCTGGCGCACAGCGCCGGGGTCAGGGTGAGCGCCATGAGCGCCGAGAACGCCATGGCGAGCACGAGCGTGATCGCGAACTGGCGGTAGATCACGCCGACCGAGCCGGGGAAGAACGCCATGGGGATGAAGACCGAGGTGAGCACCAGGGTGATGCCGATGATGGCGCCCACGATCTGCGACATCGCCTTGTGCGCTGCCTCGCGGGGCGGGAGCTTGTCCTCGGCCATCACGCGCTCGACGTTTTCCACCACCACGATGGCGTCGTCGACCACGATGCCGATCGCCAGCACCATGGCGAAGAGCGTGAGCACGTTGATCGAGTAACCCAGTACCCACAGCCCGACGGCAGCGCCCAGCAGCGACACCGGCACGACGATGGTGGGGATGATGGTGGCGCGCAGGTTGCCGAGGAAGAGGTACATCACGATGAAGACGAGGATCACCGCTTCGAACAGCGTCTTCACCACCTCGCGGATCGAGATCTCGATGAAGGGCGTGGTGTCGTAGGGGACGATCCAGTCGATGCCCGGCGGAAAATATTGGGCGAGATCCTCGAGTTGGGCGCGCACGCGCTGCGCCGTCTCCAGCGCGTTGTAGCCGGGGGCGAGCTTGATGCCGATGGCGGCGTTGGGCTGGCCGTTGAGGCGGGCAAAGACTTCATAGCCCTGCGCGCCGAGCTCGACCCGGCCGACGTCCTTCACCCGCACGATGGAGCCGTCCGGTTTGGCCCGCACGATGATATCGCCGAATTCCTCGGGTGTTTTCAGGCGCCCGCGCGTGACCACCGTGGCGGCGAATTCCATCCCGGGTACCGCCGGGGGCGCATTGACCTCGCCCACCGCCAGCAGCACGTTCTGCGCAGCCACCGCGTTGATGACGTCGCCGGGCGTTACCTGGTAGCTGTCGAGTTTTTCGGGGGCAACCCAGATGCGCATAGAATATTCGGCGCCGAAGAGCTCGGCATCGCCCACGCCGGGAACTCGCCGCAGCGGATCGAGGATGGTGGTGGAGGCGAAACTGGCGAGGTCGACGTTGTCGAGCGAATTGTCCGGCGAGAAGAGCGAGACGAACATCAGGTAGTTGCGCCGCATCTTCTTGACGGTGACGCCGAGCCGGCGCACTTCGTCGGGCAGGCGCGCTTCGACGCGTTTTATGCGGTTTTGCGCCTCGACCGAGGAGATGTCGAGGTTGGTGCCAGGCCAGAAGGTGAGGTTTATGGTCGCTCGCCCCAGTTCGGACTGGGAATCCATGTAGATGAGGTTCTCGATGCCGTTGAGCTCTTGCTCGATGAGGGCGACGACGGTCTGCTCGATCACTTCGGCCGAAGCGCCGGGGTAGTTCGCGGAGATCGCCAGCGCGGGCGCGGCGACTTCGGGATACTGCGCAATCGGCAAGGAACGCAGCGCCAGGGCGCCGGCGAGGATGATGACGATGGCGATGACCCAAGAGAAGACTGGCCGGTCGATGAAGAAATTGACGGACATGGCTCAGACCCTCACTTGGCGCCGGCCGCGGTGGGCGCGTCTTTGGGCTGCCAGGGCACGGGTTTGACCGGCGCTCCCGCGCGAACCTTCAGCAAGCCTTCGACGATGATTTTTTCGCCTTCCTGCAGCCCTTCGAGCACGACCCAGTCGGTGCCGCTCATGCCGCCGACGCGGATGGCGCGCGGGCTGACTACGTTGTTGGCGTCGACCACCAGCACGAAGTGCCCTTGGGGGTTGAGCTGCACGGCGCGCTGGGGCACGGTGATCACCTTGTCCATCTGCATCTGCGGCAGGCGCACGCGCACGAACATGCCCGGCAGCAGCTCGTGTTCGGGATTCTTGGCGAGCGCCCGCATCAGCACCGCGCCGGTGGCAGGATCGACCGAGACGTCTTCGAAGAGGAGTTTGGCCGGAATGGGGTAGGTCTTGCCGTTGTCGAGCACGATCTCCACGTTGCTGCGGTCGGCCTCTTTCCACTGGCCGGAGCGCAGCGCCTCGCGCAGCGCGAGCAGCTCGGAGCTGGGCTGGGTGAAATTGACGTAGATGGGGTCGATCTGCTCGATGGTGGCCAGATGCGTCGGCTCGCCTTTGCCCACCAGCGCTCCTTCGGTGACGAGCGAGCGGCCGATGCGCCCGGCGATGGGGGCAGGCACCCGGGTGTTTTCCAGATCGAGCGCGGCCTGGGCAAGCCGCGCTTCGGCCTGCTTCCAGGCGGCCTCGGCCGAGTCGAATTCCTGCTGGCTGATGGCGTTGATCTTCACCAGCGGGCGGTAGCGCTCCACCAGGAGCTTGGCCGTGGCAACGTCGGCTTTGGCGGCTTCATAGGCGCGTTGGTAGGTACGCGGCTCGATGCGGTAGAGCAGCTGCCCTTCCTTTACGTCGCTGCCTTCTTCGAAAAAGCGCTTTTCCAGGATGCCTTCGACGCGGGCGCGCACCTGAGCCGTGCGGTAGGCTTCGAGCCGGCCGGGGAGTTCGCGGCGCAGCACGGCGCTGCCGTAGCGGGCTTCGATCACCGCGACTTCGGGTGGAGGAGGGGCGGCCTGATTCTTGGCCGCGTCGGCGTCGTCGCGGTTGCAGGCGGCGGTCAACAGGACGAGGGCGGCGGCCAAGGCGAGCCGCAGAGGGGTGTTTGATTTCATGGGGTCGTGCTCCTGGGGGGCGACGGTGAATCGGTCGATTTTATCGGTTCTTCGGCGCGATAGGCGTGCAAAAAGAGAGAAACGATGCGGTCGGCCGTTTCCGGCTGCATGTCGTCGGGGCGCTGCGCTTCGTAGAGCCGCCGCGTGCGCTCGGCGCTGGTGAGCATCCCCACCAGCAATTCGGCCGCGAAGAGCGGATCGTCATGGCGCAGCTGCCCTGCCTTCATCGCGCGCGCCAGCAGCGCGGCCAGATGCCGGATGGTCTCGCCCAAGCCGGCTTCGTAGATGGTGCGTGCCAGATCGGGAAAACGCGGCGCCTCGGCCACCAGCAAGCGATGCAGGGCGATGCACGGTTCGGCGAGTATCCGCTCGCGCAGCGCACAGGCGAAACGGCGCAGCGTGTCGGCAAGCGTCTCGGCTTCGTGCGGCGCCAGCGTGACGAGGATGCCCTCGCCCATCATTTCGGCGGCACGGGCGAAGAGTTTGTCCTTGCTCGGAAAGTAATGGTAAACCGTCTGCTTGGCCACGCCGGCGCGCCGGGCGATCTCGTCGAGCGAGGCGCGGTAGCCACGCTCGGCAAACACGTCTGCTGCCGCTTCGAGGATTTTTCGTCGGGTGTCGTCGCTCACGTGCTCGGGTTTGGGTTAGACTAGGCCGTCTAGTCTAATCCGATTCGGCGCCTCGGGCAAGCGAGGCGAGCGATCGGCGGCTATAGTGAAACAAAACGATAGGGGAAGACGATGCGAGTGACGTGGCGCTGGGCGGTGGCAGCGGTGTTCCTGTGGGTGGCGCTGGCCGGGCAGGGGGCCAGGGCACAGGAATATACGGGGTGCACCGACGCCAAGGGGCAGGCCGTGGCGGTACTCGAAGATCCCAAGGCCCGAAGGGTCTTCGAGACGCGCCTCGTCGGGGGTGTGCCGGTGATCGTGCACAATCCGCAGCTGCTGCCCGATCTGTGGCCCGCCGCACGGCTCTTTCTCTTCGCCCACGAATGCGCCCGCATCCAGGCGGGCTATCTGCCACCGGCGCCGCAGACGGTGGCGCAGGATCGTTCGCTCGATTGCCAGGCGGTGGAATGGCTGGTCCGCAACGGCCGGGTGCGGGCCGACGACATCGGTCTCATCGAGAAGGCGCTCAACGGCCTGCGCCGCAGCGACTGGCGCTACGTGGCCGAGGAGCCGCGCCGGGTGGAAGTGGCCGCCTGCTACCGGCGCATCGTCGAGTCGCTCGCCAAGAACGCGGAAGGAACGAAGCGCGACTGGAGCCGCTGCGTGGAGGTGTGCGGCGACCAGATGGTCGATTGCCGTGCCGCTGGCGGCAGGGTGGGGGAGACCACGGTGGATTGCATGCAGGTCTATCTCATCTGCGTGGATATCTGTAACCGCCGCTATCCTTGAATGGCTGCGCCGAGCCGGCGGACGAACGCTTCTGCCGGCTCGGGTCGGGCGAGGTGCCAGCCCTGCAGCAGGAGCTCGGGCCAGGCGGAAAGCGTCCGTTCCTGGGCTTCGTCTTCCACGCCTTCGGCGACCACCCGGCAGGAAAAGGCGGCGGCAGCCTCCACTATGGCATTGATGAGATGGCGCGCGCGGGCCTCGCCCGGGGCGCGCTGCACGAACGAGGGGTCGATCTTGATCTCGGCCACGGGCAGGCGGTCGAGGTAGTGCAGGCCGCAGAAACCCGTGCCGAAGTCGTCGAGCGACCAGCGAATGCCGGTGGCGGCCACGCGGCGCATGACGCGCTCGGCTTCTTCGAGATGATCGAGGGCGCTGCTCTCGGTGATCTCGAACAAAAGCCGGTCTGCGGGATGACCGCTTTGCTGCAGGAGCTCGAGGATGCGTGCGGCGAAATGGGGATCGCGCAGGCCGAAGGGGGAGATGTTGACCGAGAGCGTCCCGTCCCAGCCGGTGGTGCGCCGCCAGCCCATGGCCTCGGTGAGCGCCGTTCCCACGATCCAGGATCCGAGGGTGAAGATGAGCTCGCTTCGTTCGGCCACGGAGATGCATTCGAGCGGGGGGATGCGACCCAGGGTGGCGTGGCTGAAGCGCAGCAGCGCTTCGGCCCCGCACAGGCGATGCTGAAGGTCGAACTGGCCTTGGTAGTGGAGCTCGAGGACGTGCGATCCTTGGCCGGCGAGCGCCTCGCGCAGTCCTTCTTCGATGGCGCTGCGGCGCGCCAGCAGATCGGCGCTGAGGCTTTCGTAGACGCGCACGGCTGCGGGCTGGCGGCTGATGCGGGCCTGCTGCAAGGCCAGGGCCGCCGCGGCGAGGATCTCCTCGGCGTCCGCGAAATCGTCGGGGAAGACGACGATGCCGGCAGCCGCGGTGAGCCGTTCTATGGGGTGACGCTCGGCAAAACGCACCCGGACTTCCTGCTCGAGGAGATGGGAGAGGGTGCGGGCGAGTTGCCAACCGAAGTTTCCGGCTTCGGTCGCGTCGGGCTGGGCGTCGGTGAGCACGGCGAATTCGTCGGCCTCGAGCCGGGCGAGCGTGTCGCAGGCGGTGAGCGTGTACTTCAACGTGCGGCCGATCTCCTTGAGGAGTTCATCTCCGGTGTGCGTGCCGTAGCGTTCGTTGACTTCGCTGAAACCGTCGAGGTCGAAAAGCACGAGGGCGAAGTTTTGTCCGGCGTTCTTGCCTTGCTCGAGCCGTAGGGCGATGCGCTCGAGCAGCAGGGAGCGATTGGCCAGGCCCGTGAGGGGGTCGTGGGTGAGCAGGTGCGAGAGGCGTTCGGTGATGCGACGCTGTTCGGTGAGGTCGAACTTGACGGCGATGTAGTGGGTGATCTGCCCTGCTTCGTCGAAGACCGGGGCGATGTGGGCGAATTCCGCGTATTCCTTGCCGTCCTTGCGCCGGTTGATGAATTCGCCGCTCCAGCGGCGGCCGTTCTTCAGGTGGGTCCACAGGTCGAGGTAGGTTTCGCGCGGGGTCTTGCCGGATTGGAGGATGCGCGGATTCTTGCCCAGCACTT
>JAQUGB010000037.1 GCA_028684345.1 Tepidiphilus sp.
GAATCGCCCGCCGCTGGGTTGTTCCCATTGCCAGACGCGCGGCGGGGTGTAGGGTTGGTCGGTCATGGGGGGCTCCTCGTCAAAGGGTGTTTCAACGATTTTCTTGGAAAATCACCACATGCACCCGTCTCGGTCCATGGGCGCCGAGCTGGATCGTCTGCTCGACGTCGCCCGTGCGCGAGGGGCCGGCGACGAAGTTGAGGGTGCGCGGCAGCCGCTCGCGCCAGTCGCCGCCAGCGGGAGCGAGGTGGTGGCGCAGGCGCTGCCAGAGGTCTTCGAAGTGGCGCACGATGGTGGCAGCGTCGAGCAGGATGAAGTGGTTGTCGGGCACGAAGAGGTGGGTGACAGGGCTCTCGGGGCCGGAGAGGAAGGCGAGGGTTCCGACTTCGGCGATGCCGGCGAAGGCGAGGCTCACGGCGCTCTGGGTGTCGATGCCGGCGGGGCCAGGGTCGAGGTGCCAGTCGGCGGGCCAGGGGAGTTCGAGCAGGGGCCGGGCGGCGTGGGTGGGGGCGGGAAGGTCGTGCTCGCGGCACCAGGCGACGAGGTGCTCGACCGCGGCGGCTTTCGTGGGAACGAGGGCGCTGGTGCCGCCGCGGGCTTCCCAGCGCTTGCGCCAGCGTTCGACCAGGTCTTCTTCGGGCACGGCAAGGCGCGGGTGCGCCGGCGGCATGGGGAATTCGGGGGCGGGCGGGGCGGCGTCGCGACCGAGGTTGCGGCGAATGGCGCCGAGCACGGTGTCGCGGCGTCGGGCGGCGAGGGCGGGGTCGAGGGGGTCGGATTCGCTCATTCGTCGTGGCCTTTGGCGTGCCAGAGTTCGAGGAAGGTGCGCCCGGTGGGGGCGGGAAGGTCGCGCGCGTCCGTCCAGCCGGAGAGCCCCGGCAGGCGGCGGATGCGTCCTTTGTAGCCTAGGGTGGCGAGGAGCCGCACGGCGAGGCGCTCGAGCCCGTGGTAGAGGGCGGGGCGTTCGGCGACGCGCCGCCACAGGGCCTTGACGCGCTGCTCGGCCGGGGGGTGCAGGCCGTCGCGCTGCTGGGCGTGGCGCACTTCGCGGATGAGTTCGGGCAGGGGGATCTTGACCGGGCAGACTTCGCCGCAGCGGCCGTTGAGGGTGCAGGCGTTGGGAAGGTCGTAGGCGGTGTCGAGCCCCACGAAGAGGGGGGTGAGGACCGAGCCCATGGGGCCGGGGTAGACCCAGCCGTAGGCATGCCCGCCGATGGCGCCGTACACGGGGCAGTGGTTCATGCAGGCGCCGCAGCGGATGCAGCGCAGCATCTCGCGCCAAGGGCCGCCAAGCATGCGGCTGCGGCCGTTGTCGACGAGCACGACGTGGTATTCCTGCGGACCGTCGGGATCGCCGGCGCGGCGCGGGCCCATGGAATAGGTGGTGTAGGTTTCGCTGTCCTGGCCGGTGGCGCTGCGCGCGAGCAGGCGCAGGAAGAGGGTGGCGTCTTCGAGCGCGGGGACGACTTTCTCGATGCCGGCGGTGACGATGTGCACGCGGGCGAGCGTCTGGGTGAGGTCGCCATTGCCTTCGTTGGTGACGATGACCGAGGCGCCGGTTTCGGCGATGAGGAAATTCGCGCCGGTGATGCCCACGTCGGCACGGAAGAAGGCGCGCCGCAGCTGCTGGCGCGCTTCGGTGACGAGGCCCGAGACCGTGGGCTCGGGGGTGGTGCCGTGGTGCTCGGCGAAGAGTTCGGCGACTTGCTCCTTGGTCTTGTGTACGGCCGGGGCGATGATGTGCGAGGGCGGTTCCTTGGCCAGCTGCACGATGTATTCGCCCAGATCGGTTTCGATCACTTCGAGCCCGTCGGCGGCGAGCGCCTCGTTGAGCCCGATTTCTTCCGAGACCATGGATTTGCCCTTGGCCACGGTCTTGGCGCCGGCGCGGGCGCACAGGGCGCGGATGATGGCGCGGGCGTCTTCGGCGTCGCGTGCCCAGTGGACCTGGCCGCCCACGGCGCGTACCTGCGCTTCGTAGCGTTCGAGCCAGAGGTCGAGCTCGGAGAGGATCTCGTCCTTGCGCACGCGGGCGGCTTCGCGCAGGGCTTCGAACTCGGGGACTTCGGCGATGGCCTTGGCGCGCTTGCCGATGAACCCGTCGGCGGCTTTGGCGAGCGCGCGCTGCAGGTTGGGGTCGTGCAGCGCGAAGGTGGCGCGGGGGATGAACTCGCGGGTGCGGATCTGCATGGGGCGCTCCGTTCAGGATTGGCCGATGCCGGGGCCGTCGGCGAGGCCGGCGAGCACTTCGACCGTGTGATAGACGCGCACCGGGGCGCAGATGCGCGTGAGCCGCCCGGCGAGGTGCAGTAGGCAGCCGAGATCGCCGCCGAGCACGACGTCGGCGCGGGTGGCGAGCAGCCGCTGCACCTTGTTTTCGGCGAGGCGCTCGGAGAGGGTGGGATACTTGACGCTGAAAGTGCCGCCAAAGCCGCAGCAGACTTCGCGTTCTTCGGCTTCCACGAGTCTTAGCCCTTCGACACGGGCAAGCAACGCCCGGGGCGCCTCGCGGATGCCGAGCTGGCGCAGCCCCGAGCAGCTGTCGTGGTAGGTGACGCGATGGGGGAAGCGGCTGCGGATGTGCTCGGGGCCGACCCGTTCGTGGAGAAACGTAAGGAGCTCCCAGGATTTGTCGGCGAGCGCCTGGGCACGGCCAGCCCAGAGGGGGTCGTCGCGCAGCAGGCGGGGGTAGTCGTGCTTGAGGGTGGCCAGACATGAGCCGGAGGGGGCCACGAGGGCGTCGAAGGCTTCGAACTGGGCGATGGTGCGGCGGGCGAGCGCGCGGGCGGCGTCTTCGTCGCCGCCGTTGTAGGCGGGCTGGCCGCAGCAGGTCTGCTCGCGCGGAACTTCGACGCGCCAGCCAGCGTCTTCGAGGAGCCGCGCCGCGGCAAAGCCGATGTTGGGCCGCATCGCGTTCATGAGGCAGGTGGCGAACAGGCCGACGGTGCCGGTGCGATCGGGGGGCATGGGATTCGCTCCAGAAGCGTTCTTTGCGTAGGATAATGAGAATCGATGGGCCCGGCAAGGCGGGCGAAGGGCGAGAAACGATGCAGCAGACGGAAGACAGGAGGGAGGATACGATCATCGCGCCGGCGAGCGGCCGGGCGCCGGTGCCGTTCTTCCCGATGACGCGCGCGGAAATGGCACGGCTGGGGTGGGAGGCGTGCGACGTGATCCTGGTGACGGGGGATGCGTACATCGACCATCCGAGTTTCGGCATGGCGCTGCTCGCGCGCTTTCTGGAGGCGCACGGCTACCGGGTGGGTATCCTCAGCCAGCCAGATTGGCACAGCGCCGAGCCGTTCAAGGCGTTGGGGCGCCCGCGCCTTTATTTCGGCATCACCGCCGGTAACATGGATTCCATGGTCAACCGCTATACCTCCGAGCGGCGCATCCGTTCGGACGATGCCTATACGCCGGGCGGGGTGGCGGGAAAGCGCCCGGACCGGGCGGTGATCGTCTACGCGCAGCGGGTGCGCGAGGCGTTTCCCGGCGTGCCGGTGGTGCTGGGGGGAATCGAGGCGAGCCTGCGGCGGCTGGCGCATTACGATTACTGGTCGGAGAAGGTGCGCCGTTCGGTGCTGCTCGACGCGAAGGCCGACATCCTGCTCTACGGCAACGCGGAGCGGGCGCTGCTCGCGCTCACGCGCCGGCTCGACGCCGGCGAGCCGATCGGTTCGATCCGCGATCTGCGCGGCACGGTGTTCGCGGTGCCGCTGGGCTGGAAACCGCAGGCGGACTGGCGCGAGATCGACGCGAGCGAGGTCGAGGCGCCCGGACGTTCCATGCCTCCGCCCGATCCCTACGCCGTGCGTCCCATGCCCTCCGCGCCGCAGCCCGCCGAGGGTCGAGAGCACGTGGGCGCCAAGCGCGACCGCAGCCGCGAGGTGGTGCGCCTTCCTTCGTTCGAGGCGGTGCGCGACGACCCCCTGCACTATGCGCACGCCTCGCGCGTGATGCATCTGGAATCGAACCCGGGCAACGCCCGCGCCTTGGTGCAGCGCCACGGCGAAGGGCCGGGGGCGCGCGAGGTGTGGGTCAATCCCCCGCCGCTGCCGCTTTCCACCGCCGAAATGGATTTCATCTACGGTTTGCCCTACGCACGGCGGCCCCACCCGAGCTATGGGCAGGCGCACATCCCTGCCTGGGAGATGATCAAGTTCTCGGTGAGCATCATGCGCGGCTGTTTCGGTGGCTGTACGTTCTGCTCCATCACCGAGCACGAGGGGCGCATCATCCAGAGCCGTTCGGAAGACTCCATCCTGCGCGAGATCGAGGCGATCCGCGACCGCACGCCGGGCTTTGCCGGGCACGTGACCGACCTGGGCGGACCGACGGCGAACATGTACCGGATGCGCTGCAAGGATCCGGCGATCGAGCGCCATTGCCGGCGCCTGTCCTGCGTCTATCCCGGCATTTGCCCGAACCTGGATACCGACCATGCGCCGCTCATCCGGCTCTATCGCCGTGCGCGGCAGGTGCCGGGGGTGAAGCGCATCACCATCGGTTCGGGCGTGCGCTACGATCTGGCGGTGCGCTCGCCCGAGTATGTGCGCGAGCTCGTCACCCATCACGTGAGCGGGCGGCTGAAGATCGCGCCGGAGCACACCGAGCCGGGGCCGCTCTCCAAGATGATGAAACCGGGGGTGGAGACCTTCGAGCAGTTCCGCGCCCTCTTCGAACGCTTCTCGCGCGAGGCGGGCAAGAACCAGCAGCTGATCCCGTACTTCATCGCCGCGCATCCGGGCACCTCCGACGAAGACATGGTGGCGCTGGCGCTGTGGCTGAAGAAGAACGGCTTTCGCCCCGACCAGGTGCAGACCTTTCTGCCCACGCCGATGGCGCTCGCCACGGCGATGTATCACAGCGGGCGCAATCCGCTGCGACCGCTCGCGCGCGGCGAGGCGGTCGAGGTGGTGCGCGAGGGGCGGCGCCGGCGGCTGCACAAAGCGCTGCTGCGCTGGCACGATCCGGCCAACTGGCCGCTCATCCGAGAGGCGCTGCTGAAGATGGGGCGGCGCGATCTCATCGGCAACCGGCCGGATCAGCTGGTGCCGTGGCAGGATGCACCGGGGGGGCGGGCGGGCCCTGGTAGGGGGCGGCGCTCGCCAGGCATTCCAAGGAGAGGGTGATGTCCGCGCTCCGAATGGGTCTGCGCGAAGGGGTCGGCGAGATTCTGGTCTTTTCCCTCGGGCTGGTGCCTTGGGCGATCGCCACGGGTATCGCCATGCGCGCCAGCGGCCTCTCGATCGGCGAATCCTTGGCGATGAACGTGCTCGTTTTCGCGGCGACCGCCCAGCTGGGCACTTTGCCGCTGCTCGTGAGCGAGGCTCCGGTGTGGCTGATCCTGGCTACCGCGGCGATCTTGAACCTGCGTTTCGTCATCTACAGCGCGGCGATGGCTCCGGCGTTCCACGATCAACCTTGGGCGCGCCGTGCCTTGGGTAGTTACCTGCTCGTGGATGTGGTCTTCCTCGTCCAGGGACCCGGTCTGCTTCAGGAACAGGACGCCCAGCGACGTTGGGGGCGTTTCCTCGGCGCCGGCCTGTGGTGCTGGGGGACGTGGCAGATTGCTTCGCTCGTCGGGATCGTGGGGGCGAGTTGGGTACCGGAGCACTGGTCGCTGGGATTCATGGGAACCATTGCCCTGTTGGTGCTGCTCGTCCCTATGTGCCGGGAACGGGTGATGCTGGTCACGGCTTTGGCTGCCGGTGCGTCGGCTTTGCTGCTGCGGGATTTGCCGCTGCGTACCGGAGTGATCGCCGCCGTGATCGTCGGCTTGGTGGCGGGCTATCTTTTCGAACGGCGACAGCAAGGCGTTGCTCGGGAGCAATGATGGGTGAGTGGCGACTCTATGGGATCTTCGCATTGATGTTCTTTGCCACCTGGCTCACTCGGGGGGCGTTCCTGCTCGCGGGCGAGCGGGTGCGTCTGCCGGCGGGCATGCAGCGCTTCCTGCGCTTCGCGCCGGCGGCGGCGCTGGGTGCGCTGATCGCGCCGGAACTGGTGGGGGGGACGGGACAGCCATTGGATTTTCTCTCGCCGCGCCTCGTTGCCGCCGCGGCGGTGGTGCTCGTGGTGCTTCGCTGGCGCAATCCGTGGGTGCCTTTCCTCGCGGGGATGGGCGTGTTGCTCGCCCTGCAGCATCTGGGGAGGTGAGATGCCTGAACTGCCCGAAGTGGAGGCGGTGCGCCGCGGCGTGGAGGAGCGCCTCGTCGGGAAAATCCTGACGGAAGTGCGGGTGCGCGAGCCGCGCCTGCGGCGGCCGGTGCCCCCGCTCGCGCCTTGGATCGGGCGGCGGCTGCTGCGGGTGGAGCGGCGCGGCAAGTATCTGCTGTGGCGTTTCGCGGAAGGCACGCTGCTCGTGCATCTGGGCATGAGCGGGCGGCTCGCGTTCGTGGCGCCGGACGTGCCGCCGGGGCGGCACGATCACGTGGATTTCCTCTTCGAAGGGAGTCTGCTGCGCTATACCGACCCGCGGCGTTTCGGCTTCATCGCGCCGCTCGACGCGGACGCCGAGCGGGCGATGGAGGCGCGCCTGGGGCTGGAGCCGTGGGACGAGCGACTTACTCCGGCTTGGGCCCGCGCCAAGGTGCGGGGGCGGCGGCGGGCGGTCAAGGAGGTGCTGCTTTTCGGCGACGTGGTGGCGGGCGCCGGCAACATCTACGCCTGCGAGGCACTCTTTCTCGCCGGTATCCATCCGGGCCGGCCGGCGGAAACGCTCGACGAAGACGATTGGGCGCGGCTGCTCGCGGCGCTGCGGGCGCTTTTCGAGGCGGCGATCGCCGCCGGCGGCACGACCTTGCGCGATCATCGCACGGTGGCCGGGGAGGCGGGCGCATACCGCGGCAGGCTCGCGGTGTATGGGCGCGAAGGGGAGCCGTGTCCACGCTGCGCTACGCCGGTGCGGCGCGTGGTCCAGGGAGGACGAAGCACGTTCTTTTGCCCGGTTTGCCAACCTCCGGAGCGAACGGCATGGTAAGCTTATGCGATGTTCCCATGCGCGGGGATTGGCGGTGAGTCTCGAACGGTATTTCACGGCTTATGACGAATGGCGCCAGGGGGCGCTCGATGCGCTGGAGTCGCTCGCCCGCACGCTGGAATCCCTGGGAATGGCGAACGAGGCGTTCAAGAGTCGGCTCGATGCCGCCGGTGAGCGGCTGCGCGAGGAGTGTCTGCGCCTGGCCTTCGTGGCGGAATTTTCTCGGGGCAAGTCGGAACTGATCAACGCACTCGTCTTCTCTTCGCTCGGTGCACGGGCCTTGCCCTCTCGCAGCGGCCGTACGACGATGTGCCCCACCGAGATCGAATGGTACGAGGGAGCGCGTCCCGAAGTCTTGTTGCTACCGATCGACACGCGCCGCGAGATCGTTTCACTGCACGAGGCGCGACGTCGCCGCGAGTGCTGGAGCGTGCAGTCCTACACTCCAGAAGACCTCGCCTCCGTCCAACGGGCGCTCGAGCGCGTGGGCGAGACACGGCGTATCTCGGTCGACGAGGCAGAATCCTTGGGTTTTCACATCGATCCGAGCGGAGAAGAAGGGCTGGTGCCGGCGGAAGACGGTACGGTGGAGGTGCCCGCCTGGCGCCATGCCATCGTGCGCTATCCGCATCCGCTGCTCGCCCGCGGGCTGGTGATCCTCGACACGCCCGGGCTCAACGCCATCGGGGCCGAGACGGAGCTCACGCTCTCGTTGCTGCCGCAGGCGCACGCCGTGGTCTTCGTGCTGGCCGCCGATACGGGCGTCACCCAGAGCGACATGAAGATCTGGCGCCATTACGTGCTCGAATCGCGCGTCGACCCCGACGAAGGGTGTCTGATCGCGCTCAACAAGATCGATTCGCTGTGGGACGGCATCCGCAGTGAAGAGGAGATCGAGCGCGAGATCGCCGCCCAGGTCGACTCCGTGGCGCGCATGCTGGCGGTGCGCCCGGAGCACGTCTTTCCCCTCTCGGCGCAGAAGGCCTTGGCCGCTCGCATCCATGGCGAACGGGATTTGCTGCGCCGTAGCCGCATCGAACCGTTCGAACACGCCTTGTCGCAGGATCTGCTCGGAAAACGCCAGGCGCTCACGCGCGAGGCGGTGGAGTCCGCCTTTCGCGAGATCGGTTCGTTGGCTGCGGGAATGTTGCGCGAGCGCTTGTCGGCCGTGGGAACACAGGAGTCGGAGCTGGTCGCCCTTCGGGGCCAGAACCGCAGCCGAGTGGCGTATCTTTTGCGCAAGGCCCAGACGGAGAAAGAGGAATTCGATGCGGCCTTGCGCCGTTATCAGGCCACTCGCGCCGTTTATGTCAAGCTCTGTCGTGAGTTGCTCGACGCGGTGGCGATGTCGCGCTTTCGTTTCGAGCTGGCCGACGTGCGCCATCAGATGGAGATGGCGGCGTTTTCTTCCGACTTGAGGGAGCGCATCGAGCAGTTTTTCGAACGGGTGTTCGCTCTCATCGACCGGGCTCAGGCCAAGGTGGCGGAGATATACGAGATGCTCACGACCATGATGCGCCAGCTCGAAGTGGAACACGGGATCGTCTGCAATCCACCGGCGCCGCTCGATTTCGCCGCCGCCCGAGAGTCGCTCGAGACGGCGCGTACCTTGGCCTTACGCCAGCTTGCCAGCTGGGGCACCATGCTCGCGCATACCAAGTCGGGAGTCATCGAACGATTCCTTGCCTTGGTCGGAAGCGAGGTGCAGCATCGCTGGGCGGCGATGCACCGCGAGGCCGTCACCTGGGTCCGGCAGGCGTTGTTGCCGCTCGAGGCGGCCTTGAAAGAGAAGAAGACCGAGCTCGAGCTGCGCATGAACGGCATCGTACGGGTACATCAGGCGGCGGAATCCCTGGAGCCGCAGCTGGCCGAACTGCATGCGGAGCGCGAACGGCTCGAACAGCAACTCCAGCGGCTCGAAACCATGTTGCAACGAGGGCTGGCGACCATCGCGCGCCCCCTGCTCGAACGCGCGCCCGAACATGCCGCTTGATCCTGGCGCGGCTTGCGTGTAAATTCTTCGACGATTCATTCACGCGGCCAAGATTATGAGAACACGAAAAAAAATGATAAGGGAGTATGAGCGAGTCGCTCATTTGCTCGTTCAGTCCATCCTGGCCGGTCATCATCCACGTGGTGCCCGCTTGCCGTCCGAACATGCCTTGAGCGAACGGTTCGGGGTGAGTAGGGCGGTGGTACGCGAGGCGATCGCTCATCTGAAGGCCGAAGGGGTGGTCATGGCACGTCAGGGCTCCGGCACCTACGTGATCGATCGCCCTGGCCGCAAGGGGTTCCATCTGAAGAACGTCGAGGAGGTTTCCGTCCTCGAAGAACTGCGCCACATCCTCGAGCTGCGCAAGGTGTTCGAAACGGGGGTGGCCGAACTGGCGGCGGTACGGCGCACCGAGACCGATCTGCGCCATCTCGAAGCGGTGGTGACTGCCATGGATCGCTGGGCCCAGCAGGCAGCGCACACCCCTACCGAGGGGATGACCGGGGCGCAGTGGGACGACGAATTCCACCTGGCGCTCGCGCGGGCGACGCACAACCCCGAGATCGAGCGCTTCCAGGAATATCTTGGTGCGAAGAACGCCGCGGTCCACCGCGTGCTCTGGGGTGAAGAGGGTAGGGTGCGCGATTGGCCGATCGCGGCCAATGCCGAGCACCGCGAGATCCTCGAGGCGGTGCGTGCGGGCGATCCGGCGGCGGCGCGGCGCGCGGCCGAGCGTCACTTGGAAGGAACGGCGGAACGAGTCTCCGAGGTGCTGTGTCCGGCAGGCGAAACCCCTGAAGAACCTTCTTCTTTGGAACCCATCAATGGCTGAGACTGCGCTCCATACTTCTTCTTCCGCCGTCACGCGCGAAGTCTTCATCACCGAACTGCGCCGCCTCCTGCCTGCGGACGGTCTGATCCACGAAGAAGCCGAGCTGCGTGCCTACGAGTGCGACGGCCTCTCTGCCTTCCGCGAACTGCCCTGGGCGGTGGCCCTGCCGCGTACCGAGGAAGAGGTGGTGGCGCTGCTTCAGACCTGCCACCGCTTGCGGGTGCCGGTCGTGCCGCGCGGTGCCGGCACGGGGCTCTCGGGCGGGGCGCTGCCGCACCCGCAGGGGCTGGTGCTGTCGCTCGCGCGCTTGAACCGCATCCTCGCCCTCGACCCCTTCGCACGTACCGCCACGGTGCAGCCGGGAGTGCGTAACCTCGCCATTTCGGAAGCAGCCGCGCCGTACGGGCTCTATTACGCGCCCGATCCGTCCTCGCAGATCGCCTGTACCCTGGGGGGCAACGTGGCCGAGAATTCCGGGGGCGTGCATTGCCTGAAGTACGGCCTCACGGTGCACAACGTGCTGCGCGTGCGCGGCTACACCGCCGCAGGGGAGCCCGTCGTTTTTGGCAGCCTCGCCCCCGATGCGCCGGGCTACGACCTGCTCGCGCTGGCGATCGGCTCGGAGGGAATGCTGGCGGTGGTCACCGAGATCACGGTGAAACTGCTGCCCCGGCCGCAGACGGCGCGTTGCATCCTCGCTGCCTTCGACTCGGTGCGCGCCGCCGGCGAGGCGGTGGCCGCGATCATCGCCGAAGGCATCATCCCCGCGGGTCTGGAGATGATGGACCAGGGGGCGACGATCGCCGCGGAGGACTTCGTCCACGCGGGCTATCCGCTTCAGGCCGCGGCGGTGCTGCTGTGCGAATCCGACGGCACGCCCGAGGAGGTGGAAGAAGAGATCGCGCGCATGGGGGCGGTGCTCGAGCGCTGCGGCGCCACCGAGTGGCGCGTCTCGCGCGACGAGGAGGAGCGGCTGCGTTTCTGGGCCGGACGCAAGGCGGCGTTTCCGGCCGCCGGCCGCGTCTCGCCCGATTACTACTGCATGGATGGGACGATTCCGCGCAAGGCCCTGGGCGAGATGCTGGAGGCGATCGCCGAGATGGAGCGCGAATACGGGCTGCGTTGCCTCAACGTCTTTCACGCGGGTGATGGCAATCTGCACCCCTTGATCCTGTTCGATGCGAACCAGCCCGGAGAATGGGAGCGGGCCGAGGCGTTCGGGGCCGACATCCTGGAGCTCTCGGTACGGCTCGGGGGTACGGTCACCGGCGAGCACGGCGTGGGCGTAGAAAAAATCAACCAGATGTGCGTGCAATTCTCGCCCGTGGAGCTCGAGGCGTTCTTCCAGGTGAAAGCGGCTTTCGACCCGGCGGGAATCCTGAATCCCGGCAAGGCGATTCCCACGCTGCACCGCTGCGCCGAATACGGCCGGATGCGCGTGTCGCGCGGCAAGCTGCCTTTTGCCGAATTGCCGCGGTTCTGAACGGCGTGATTGCTCGTGAAGCAATCGTCGCAATCAGCAGATGGATTCACAAGCCATGAGCGAGAGGGCCTGGGTGCAGCTGCTATTGGTCGCCATTCCCGTGCTGGGGCTGATCGGTTCCCTGCTGTGGCTGCGGGACGAGGCGCGGCTTGCCGAACGGCGCCGAAAAGAACGGGAGGAGAAGCGATGAACGCGATCGTCGATCGCCTGCGCGAGCAGGTGCTGGAGGCGCGCGCTCGCCGGCGGCTGGAGATCCGCGGCGGGGGCAGCAAGTCTTGGTACGGGGCGCCAGACCCCGAGGCCGAGCCGCTGGAGGTGGGGGCGCTCTCCGGCATCATCCGTTACGAGCCATCGGAATTGGTGCTCACCACCTATGGCGGCACGCCGCTCGCGGAAGTGGAGGCGCTGCTCGCGCGGCATCGGCAATGGTTGCCCTTCTCACCGCCGCACTTCACCGACTCGGCCACGATCGGCGGGGCGGTGGCCTCGGGACTCTCCGGCCCGACCCGCTGGGGGCACGGGGCGCTGCGCGACTACGTGCTGGGGGTTCGGGTGCTCGACGGCCAGGGGCGGGTGCTGCGCTTCGGCGGCGAAGTGATGAAGAACGTGGCCGGCTACGACGTCGCGCGGCTCTTTGCCGGCTCGCTCGGTACGCTGG
>JAQUGB010000213.1 GCA_028684345.1 Tepidiphilus sp.
AGCGCCGCCACGAAGTCGCCGCCGAGGCCATTTCGGTGCGCGAGGCCATGAGCCGGGTGCTGCGCCGGTTGCGTCATGCCGCGGGAGCGCTCGCGTTCGCCACGCTGATCGAACCGGAGCAGGGGAGGCTGGGCGTGGCCGTCACCTTCGTGGCCGTGCTGGAACTGTGCAAGGAGCGCGCCCTGCACCTGGAGCAGCGCGAGCCCTTCGCCCCCTTGTGGGTGCGTCCGGCCGAAGCAGCGCCGGAAACCGAACCCCTGGCGCTCGAACCATGACGACGGGGCCCTTCTCGACCAAGCGCATCGTGGAGGCGGCGCTGCTCGCGGCCGACGAACCCCTGTCGCTGGACGTATTGCGCCGGCTCTTCGAGCCCGATCCGGGGGCGGACATCCTCGCTTCGGTGCTCGCCGAATTGCAGCAGGAGTGGAGCGGGAGAGCGGTGGAGCTCGTCTGCACGGCGGGAGGCTGGCGTTTTCGCACGCGGGCCGAGATCCAGCCTTGGCTCGACCGGCTGCGAGCCCAGCGCGCGCCCGCCTACAGCCGGGCAGTGTGGGAGACGCTGGCCGTCATCGCGTACCGCCAGCCGGTCACGCGCGGCGACATCGAGGCGATCCGCGGCGTGACGGTCTCGACGCCGGTTCTGCGCACGCTGGAGGGACGAGGCTGGATCGAAGTCGTGGGGCATCGCGACGGCCCGGGGCGGCCGGCGCTCTATGCCACCACGCATCGCTTCCTCGACGATCTGGGTCTGCGCCACGTCACGGAACTGCCCCCGCTCGCCGAGCTCGAAGCGATGCTCGAACCCCTGCAGGGAGTGCATGACAAGGATGAAGATGAAGACCAAGGAAGTTGAAACGCCCCGCGCTGCGCCGCGGCGCACCCGTGCGCGCAAGAACGCTCCGGCGCCGGCCGCCTCTACCGAGGCGCCGCGCGAGCGGGTGCAGAAGGTACTCGCGCGCATGGGACTCGCTTCGCGCCGCACGATCGAGGAGTGGATCGTGCAGGGGCGGGTGGCGATCAACGATCGACCGGCGCGATTGGGCGATCGGGTAGGGCCGGGCGACCGGATCAAGGTCGATGGCAAGCTCCTCGCCTGGCGGCCGGGGCGCGAAATCCCGCGCGTGCTGCTTTATCACAAACCCGAAGGGGAGATCGTCTCGCGGGAAGATCCGGAGGGGCGTCCTTCCGTGTTCGATCGATTGCCGGCGCTGCGCAAGGGGCGCTGGATCGCGGTGGGGCGGCTCGACTTCAACACCTCGGGCCTGCTGATCTTCACCGACGACGGTGAGCTCGCCAACCGCCTGATGCATCCGCGCTACGAGCTGGAGCGTGAGTACGCCGTTCGCATCATCGGCGAACTCACGCCTCAGCAGGTCGAGGAGCTCACCGGCGGCATCACCCTGGAAGACGGCCCGGCGCGTTTCGAAGCCCTCGTCGATGCGGGCGGCGAAGGGACCAACCATTGGTACCACGTCATCATCAAGGAGGGACGCAACCGCGAAGTGCGACGCATGTTCGAGGCGTTGGGCTTTACGGTGAGCCGTCTCATTCGCGTGCGCTATGGTCCCGTGGCGCTGCCGCCACGGCTCAAGCGCGGCATGTGGATGGAACTGCCGCCGGAGTCGGTGGTGCAGACCTGCGGGCTGACCCCCTCCGAGACGAAACGAACGAACCCCCGTGCAGGAAAGATCCCACGTCCGCGCACCACATCGCGCCCCTCCACTACTCATCGTTCGAAGAGGTGACCAGCGATGGCTGATCGTCGACTACAGGTCTTTTATACCGTCGTCAAGGCGGGATCCTTCACCAAGGCGGCGGAGCGGCTCTTCATGACGCAACCCGCCGTCACGTTCCAGATCAAGCAGCTGGAGGAGCATTTCAACACGCGGCTGCTCGAGCGTGGCCACGGCAAGCTGAAGCTCACGCCGGCCGGCGAGATCGTCTTCGCCTATGCCGAAAAGATGCTCTCGCTCGACGAGGAGCTCGAGACGCGCGTGGCCGAACTCACGAGTGAGCTCTCGGGGCTGCTCTGCGTCGGCGCGTCGACCACGCTGGCGACCTGGTGGATGCCGCGCGTGATCGAGGAGTTCAAGCGAGCCCACCCGCGCGTGATTCCGCGGCTGGTGGTGGGCACTTCGCAGCTCACGCAGGAACGGGTGCTCGAGCGCGAGCTCGACCTGGGATTCATTGAAATCGCCACCAAGGAACCCGGCTTGGAGCAGGAGGAAATCGGGCGGGACGAACTGTGGGCGATCTTCGCCCCGAACCATCCGCTGGCCAAGGGAAAAGGCAAGCCCGTGCGCGCCGAGCAGCTCGCGAAGCATCCTTTCATCCAACGCGATCCGGGAAACGGCATCCGCGAGATCGCCGAGGCGTTTTTCGAGGCGGCCGGCATCGCGCCCGAATCACTGACCATCGCCGCCGAGATCGGAACGCTGCAAGGGGTGAAACATCTCGCCGCGGCCGGCATCGGCGTGGCCATCGCTTCGCGCGCGGCGCTCCTGGAGGAATTGCGCACGAAGCAGCTCGCCGCCGCACCGCTCGATCCGCCGCAATATACGCCCTTCGAACTGATTCTGCCCAAGGATCGTTTTCGCTCGCGACTCATCATGACCTTCGCCGATTTCGCCCGGGAGCGCATCCAGACCATGGAACGGCAGCTGCCTTCGGCTGAATTCTTCTTCGGACGCTGATGGCCAAGGCACGCACCGTCTTCGTCTGCCGCGAGTGCGGCGCGCGTTTTCCCCGCTGGCAAGGGCAGTGCAGCCAATGCCAGGCGTGGAACACGCTGGATGAAACGCACGAGGCGGCCGATGGATCGGGGCCGACCTTGCATCGGGCC
>JAQUGB010000001.1:0-42177 GCA_028684345.1 Tepidiphilus sp.
CTGGCCGAACTCGACGACGAGTGGATGACCGGCAAGGTCTATCTCAACCTCAACCCGTAACCCCGGCGTCATGACCAACACCACGGAAATTTACAGAAAAAAGGTTGCACAACCCGCTACTGCGGCTCCCCAACGGAACTGGCGGCCTACGCCAACGGCCGCCTGGAAAGTGACCCTGACGAGACGCTGCAATTCAGCAGCCTGTACTGTTCACGGCACCGTCCAAAGTTGCCGGATGGTGGGTGGAATCCTGAGCACCAAAGGGCCAGGCGTTCGGCCGCTCAGTTCGACGCGGAGCTGGAGCGTCTCACCCGTCAGGCAGGTAACTGGCGCGAACCGTGCGCCGGGTCAGGCGACTGGCTGGTCGACTGCTACCTTCACCACTACGTGCTCAAGCATCGCCTCCGGTATGGCGATACGTCCGAACTGCGCGATCACGCCAGGCGGATGACAGACGCCCGGCTGACCGACCGAAAGAAGCAAATCGTCATGCTGCTGCGGTACGGCATGAGCCAATCCGATGCCGCCAGCGTCCTTGGCATTCAGCGGCAAGCCGTCTCCAAGGCCAGCGCCAGTATCCCCAGCGTGTTCTGGCAACTTCCCAGCCTTCCCGAATACAGCACCGAGTTCCTGCTGTCAGGCGTGGCACGAAAACCCGCAGCGCCGCGTTGAGCGCCGCCACGGTTACGGCTTTGGTGCCTTCGTCCACTGGTCGATCATGTCCGCCCAGTCCTGCAACATCTGCCGCCGCTGTTCCCGGTACTCGGCCTTGTTGTAGATGGCCCTGACGCCGCGCTGTTCGTGGGCGAGGCACTTTTCGATCCAGTCGCTGTTGTACCCGGCTTCGTGCAGCAGGGTGCTGGCCGTGCGGCGCAGGTCGTGCGGCCCGAACTTGCCCAGCGGCTTGCCGTCCTTCTGCGCCAGTTGATAGGTCAGCTTCATCACCTGGTTGAGCGTGGCGCTGCTCATGGGCGCACTGGGGTCATAGCGTGACGGCAGGACGTATTCCGAACCACCGGCAAAGGTTTTCAGCGCGACCAGCAGGTCCATCGCCTGCCGCGACAGGAACACCAGGTGCGGGTTGCGCCGCTTCATCCTTTCCTTCGGGATGGTCCACAGGGCCTCGCTGAAGTTGATCTCGCTCCACCTGGCGTTGGTCAGCTCGCTCTTGCGTACCATCGTCAGCAGGAGCAGCTTCACGGCGGCGCGGATCGACGGCGACGTGCCGACGCGCTCCAGGTACTGGTACATGAGGCCGATCTCTTCCGGCGTCAGGGCGCGGTCGCGCGGCGCGAACTTCGCGATGCTGGCCGGGCGGACCAGCTCGGCGGGATTCTCGACCTTCTGCCCACGCTCAATGGCCCACCGATAGACCTGGTACACGATCTCGCGCGCATGGACGGCGGTGGCCGGCGCGCCCCGCTCGACGATGGCGTCGGTCAGGGCCCGCAGGTCTTCGTGGGTGATCTCGGTCAGCTTGAGGTTGCCGAACCTGGCCTTCAGGTCGCGCTCATAGACCGAGCGCCGCATGTCCCGGGTGGAGTCGGCCATCGGGTAGCTGCGAAGCCACTTTTCCGCCCAGGCACCAAACGTCTCGGCGTCGCGCACCCGGGCCTTCTCCCTGGCTTTCTCCCGGGCCGGAGACTTCCCCGCCGCGATCATCTTCTTGGCTTCGGCCAAGCGTTCCCGGGCCTCGGCCAGCGTGATCCCGCCCGGCCCGTACCGGCCGAAGGTGATGGTCTCCTGGCGCCCGTTGAGGGCGTAGTTGTAGCGGAACGAAATGGTCCCGGAGGGTGTGACGGCCACATACAGGCCGTCCCTGTCCGCCACCTTGTACAGCTTGCCCGTCGGCTTGAGGTTCCGCAGCTTGGTATCGGTCAACATGGCACACACGCTCCCTTGCAACACCATGCGTCGTGCGCCCTGCTTGGACGAGAGGGAATCCCCTTATAAGTCAACAACTTACAGAGGCGAACCCATGGCACAGCCATCGTGACGCACACGCTTCACCGGCCATCAATACCATGCCTGGAAAACCCCACTCGGAACGGAAAAAATTCGTTTTACAGCAACTACTTACACGATTCCGATACCATGACCACCCGGGAACGAGGCGCATGGCATCGGCGGCGAGGCATGGCACAGGGCCGGTTTCGTGCCATCGACTATGCCATGAAAAATTCGTGCTTGGCCATACCCCAGGCTGCCAGTCCGTGCCAGGTGGAAAACACAAAAAAGCCCGCAGTGACGCGGGCTTAGGTGTGTCTGGTGCCGGATCCTGCCGGCCGCTGCCGGACACGGAATCATTCCCACTCGATCGTCGCCGGCGGCTTGCCCGAGATGTCGTAGACCACGCGGTTGATACCAGTCACTTCGTTGATGATGCGGTGCGACACCTGGGCCAAGAGCGCATGCGGCAGTTCCGCCCAATGAGCCGTCATGAAGTCCTGCGTCTGCACCGCGCGCAGCGCGATCACGTACTCGTAGGTGCGGGCATCCCCCATCACGCCGACGCTGCGCACCGGCAGGAACACGGCAAAAGCCTGGCTCACCTTGTCGTACCAGTCGGCACGGCGCAGCTCGTCGATGAAGATGGCGTCGGCCTGGCGCAGGATGTCGGCGTATTCGCGCTTCACCTCCCCCAGGATGCGCACCCCCAGCCCCGGTCCGGGGAAAGGGTGACGATAGACCATGTCGTGCGGCAATCCGAGGGCGATGCCCAGCTCCCGCACCTCGTCCTTGAAGAGTTCGCGCAGCGGCTCGAGGAGCTTCAGGTTCAGCGTCTCGGGCAACCCGCCCACGTTGTGGTGGCTCTTGATGCTCGCCGCCTTCTTCGTCTTGCCGCCGGCCGATTCGATCACGTCAGGGTAAATGGTGCCCTGGGCGAGCCAGCGTGCGCGCGGCAGCTTCGCAGCCTCTTCCTGGAAGACCTCGACGAAGACGCGCCCGATGATGCGCCGCTTCTGCTCCGGATCGGCCACGCCAGCGAGCGCCGAAAGAAAACGTTCGCTCGCATCGACGTGGATCACCTTCACACCCAGGTTGCGCGCGAAAGTCGCCATCACCTGCTCGGCCTCGTTGAGGCGCAGCAGCCCGTTGTCGACGAAAACGCAGGTGAGCCGATCGCCGATGGCGCGGTGGATGAGCGCCGCGGCGACCGACGAATCCACGCCGCCGGAGAGCCCCAGGATCACCTCCTCGTCGCCGACCTGCGCGCGGATGCGGGCGATGGCCTCGCCGATGAAGTCCGGCATGGTCCAGTCGCGTCCGCAGCCGCAGATCTCGTGCACGAAGCGCTCGAGCATCTCCTTGCCCTTGAGCGTATGCGTCACCTCGGGGTGGAACTGCACGCCGTAGAAACCGCGCGCCTCGTCGGCCATGGCGGCAATCGGGGTGGACTCGCTGCTGCCGATCACGGTGAAGCCCGGCGGCAGCTCGACCACCTTGTCGCCGTGGCTCATCCACACCTCCAGCACCGCGCGCCCTTCCTCGTCGCGGCGATCGGCGAGCGCCCCGAAGAGACGGTTGGGGGCGACGACGCGCACCTGGGCGTAGCCGAATTCGCGCTTGCCGCTCGCCGCCACCTTGCCGCCCAGCTGCTCGGCCATGGTCTGCATGCCGTAGCAGATGCCCAGCACCGGCACCCCCAGGCGGAAGACAATCTCGGGCGCGCGCCAATCGAGCGCCGCGTAGGCCGAATTCGGCCCCCCCGAGAGGATGATGCCCTTGGGCGCTAAGGCGCGGATGAAGTCCTCGCCCACGTCGAAGGGATGGATCTCGCAGTAGACCTGCGCCTCGCGCACGCGTCGGGCGATGAGCTGGGTGAGCTGCGAGCCGAAATCCAGGATCAGGATCTTGTCGTGTCGGGTCATGGGATCATTCGACGTGGTAGTTGGGAGCTTCTTTGGTGATCTGCACGTCGTGCACGTGCGATTCGCGTACGCCGGCGGCGGTGATCTCGACGAACCTCGCCTTTTCCTGCAGCTCGGCGATGGTGCGGCACCCCAGATACCCCATGGCCGAGCGCACGCCGCCCACCAGCTGGTGGATCACCGCGCTCACCGGACCCTTGTAGGGCACCCGGCCTTCGATACCCTCGGGCACCAGTTTCTCCACGTTGGCGCTCGCGTCCTGGAAATATCGGTCGGCCGCCCCCTGCTGCATCGCCCCGAGCGAGCCCATGCCGCGATAGGCCTTGTAGGAACGTCCCTGGTAGAGCACCGTCTCGCCCGGCGCCTCTTCCGTCCCGGCGAAGAGGCTGCCCAGCATCACGGTATCGGCGCCGGCCGCGAGCGCCTTGGCGATGTCGCCGGAATAGCGAATGCCGCCGTCGGCGATGAGCGGCACGCCGGTGCCAGCAAGTGCCGTGGCCACGTCATCGATTGCGGTGACCTGCGGCACGCCCACTCCGGCCACGATGCGCGTGGTGCAGATCGAACCGGGGCCGATGCCCACTTTCACTCCGTCCGCGCCGGCATCGAGCAACGCCCGCGCCGCCTCGGCGGTGGCAATGTTGCCGCCCACCACCTGCACTTGGGGATAGGTACGCTTGACCCAACGCACACGATCGAGCACCCCTTGCGAGTGGCCGTGCGCCGTATCGACCACGAGCACGTCCACGCCGGCGGCCACGAGCAACTCGGCGCGCTCCTCGGTGCCGGGCCCCACACCGATCGCCGCCCCCACGCGCAGGCGGCCCTGCTCATCCTTGGTGGCGAGGGGATGTTCGCTCGATTTCTGGATGTCTTTGACCGTGATCAGCCCTTTGAGCGTATCGTGCTCGGCGAGGATCAGCACGCGTTCGAGGCGGTGACGCTGCATCAGCGCCTTCGCCTCTTCGAGCGAAGAGCCTTCTGGCACGGTGACGAGCCGCTCACGCGGGGTCATGATGACGGACACGGGTGCCTCGAAGCGCGTCTCGAAGCGCAGGTCACGGTTGGTGACGATGCCCACCACTTTGCCGTGCTCGACCACCGGCAGCCCCGAGACCCCAAGCTGGCGCGTCAACGCCAGTACTTCGCCCACGGTCATCGTCGGCGGAATGGTCACCGGATCCCTCAAGATGCCGGACTCGAACCGCTTGACCTTGGCGACTTCCGCCGCCTGCTGCTTGGGCGTGAGGTTCTTGTGGATGATGCCGATGCCGCCTTCCTGGGCGAGTGCGATCGCCAGCCGCGCCTCTGTGACGGTATCCATGGCGGCGGACACCAGCGGCAGATTCAAACGGATGTCACGCGTGAGCCGGCTGGAGAGGTCCGCGTCGCGCGGCAGGATGGCGGAATGGGCGGGAACGAGGAGGACGTCGTCGAAGGTGAGGGCTTTCTTCAGCAGTCGCATGGTACAGTCCTTGGACCAAAACGGAATTATACCGGCGAGACGGCTTCAGGGAGCCTTGCGCTCCTCGGGGTTTTTGTCGCGAGACGTTCGGGCGCGGCGCCGGCGCACCGCTTTCGGATCGGCGATGAGCGGCCGAGTGAGTTCCAGTCGGTCGCCGTCGGCGAGCGGCGTCTCCGGCGGCACGAGCCGACCGTAGAGGCTGCAGGCGCGCTCCCAGTCTCGCTGCAATGCCGGATGGCGTTCGAGCACCTCCGAGCGCAGCACGGCATCGCGCACCGTCGCCCCTTCGGGCAACACGAGCGACACGCGCTCGATCACCCCCGGAGCCGGAGCGGAGACGAGCTCGACGCGCAGCTCAAGCATCAAGCGCCCCCTTCATCTGACGGGCCCGGCGCACGAAGGCATCGATGAAGGTGGCCGCGATGCGGTTGAATACCGGCCCCAACACTTTCTCCAGCACGCGCGAAGAGAATTCATAGGCGAGATCGAACTCCACGCGGCACGCCGCCTCGTCCAGCGGCACGAAGCGCCACTCCCCTTCCAGGCGGCGAAAAGGTCCCTCCTTGAGACGGATGCGCATGCGATGAGGGAATTCCTTGTCGTTGACCGTGGTAAAGTGGGTCTTGATGCCGTGGAAATCGACGTGCAGCGTCGCCTCGGTCACCGCATCCGTGCGCCGGTGCAGCTCGACCCCGCCACACCAAGGCAGGAACTTGGGGTAGTCCTCACAGCGGTCGACGAGTTCGAACATCGTCTCCGCCGGGGAGTCGATCAATACGCGCTTGTGAACTTCGGCCATCCATGTCCTTTCGCCGGCTGCTCACCTATAATTGGCCGATTCTACCCCAGCATTTCACCGGAAAGCGGCTCATGAGCATCGTCGAAAACCGCAAGGCACGCCACGACTACTTCATCGAGGAGACGTTCGAGGCCGGCATCGAGCTGCAGGGCTGGGAAGTCAAGGCGATCCGCGCCGGCCGCGTAAACCTCAAAGAGGCCTACGTGATCGTCAAAGACGGCGAGATCTTCCTGCTCGGCATGCACGTCACACCGCTGGCGAGTGCCTCGACCCACGTCCACCCCGACCCCACGCGCACCCGCAAACTGCTGCTGCACCGGCGCGAGATCGATCGCCTCGTCGGCCAGGTAGAACGCGCAGGCTATACGCTCGTACCCCTCGATCTGCACTTCTCCCGCGGCCGCATCAAAACGACGATCGGTCTGGCCAAGGGCAAGAAACTGCACGACAAACGGGAGGCCGAGAAAGAACGTGACTGGCAGCGCGAGAAGGCACGCCTGATGCGCGAGAAGCGCTGAGGATCACGGACGCCACGAAAACCGCTACGCGCGTTTGCCGAGCAAGGCGCCCGAGGCACGGAACGCAAGACAAATCACAAAGATGGCCGAGCAGCCGAACCCGCATAACGACGCGATCGGACCGCACGACGTACGATTCACCGGCGCCGATACGAATGCCCCTTCGGGCTTGCCGTATAATCGCCGCCATAAGATACCATGACGGAGCACACCCAATGGGCTTTCTCACCGGCAAAAAGATCCTCATTACGGGGATGATGAGCAACCGTTCGATCGCCTATGGCATCGCCAAAGCGATGCACCGCGAAGGTGCCATCCTTGCCTTCACCTACCAGAACGAACGCTTCGAGGAACGTATCCGCAAGATGGCGTCTGAATTCGGCTCGGAGCTCGTCTTCCCGCTCGACGTCACCGACGATGCGCAAATCGAAGGGCTGTTTACGGCGATCAGTCAATACTGGGACGGCCTCGACGGCCTGGTGCACTCCATCGCCTACGCCCCCACCGAAGCGCTCGATGGCGATTTCCTCGATGGGTTCACCCGTGAAGCCTTTCGCATCTCTCAGGAAGTGAGCGCGGCGAGCTTTCCCTTGCTCGCCAAAGCCGCCAGGCCGATGATGCGGGGACGAAACGGGTCGCTCCTCACCCTCACCTACCTTGGCGCCGTGCGCACCATGCCCAACTACAACATCATGGGCCTGGCGAAGGCGAGCCTGGAAGCGGCCGTGCGCTACATGGCTGCCTGCCTCGGGCCCGAAGGCACGCGCGTCAATGCCGTCTCGGCCGGCCCCATCAAAACGGTGGCCGCCTCTGGCATCGGCAGTTTCGGCAAACTGCTGCGCTTCAACGAGCACAATGCCCCGCTGCGGCGCAACGTCACCATCGAAGAGGTGGGCAATGCCGCCGCCTTCCTCTGCTCGGATCTGGCAAGCGGCATCACCGGCGAGATTCTCTACGTCGACGGGGGGTTCAACACCACTGCGCTCGGCAACCCCGAACAGGAGTAAACCGGCAATGAGCTTCTGCTGCGCCGGGCCTTACCAGCGCAGGGTCATTGTACCGTCGTGAGTGCCTGCAGCGCCTCACGGCGGATCACTACGGGGTGGCGCGCTTCCAGCGTCCTCAGCCAGGCGCGCCACTCGACGTTACCTACCACCGAGCGGATGCGCTCACCGGCAAAACGCACCATGGGGTCGTCTGCCTGTAATTGCGGACGCCGCGCTCCCTCGATCCGTACGAACCAATGATCACCGTTCTCGGCCTCCCAAGCAAGGTAACGGGGCCAAGGCGCAACGGCCCTGAAAACCTCATCGACGAGCTCGGGAGGCAACACGCTGGAAGCCCGGGTCACACTACGCGCGAGCTGCCAGGACAGCTCGGGGAGCACTTCGCCCTGCGTCAGCCGATCCAGCCATAGCGGCGCCAGCTCGCGCAGCCGCTCTCGTCCTTTTTCTCGCGCCAAATCCTGGGCCACTCGCTCGCGCGCCTCGTCGAACGTCATCTGCCTCGGCGGAACGTATTCGGCCACCCGCACTGCGGCGAGCTTGCCCGGCGCGAGTTCGATCGGATCGAGATTCTGTCCTTCCTTCGCTTGCGTTTCCTGAAGGGCCGCGATGAGTTTGTCGCTCTTCACGCCAGCGATTTCGACTTCCTGCAGAGGAACGAGCCCCGTCTCGTGGATCTCCAGACCAAAACGTTCGGCCACCGGATCGAGCCGGTCGATCGCCTCGAACACGGCGTTACCCAGCTCCTCGTGCAGCTCCCCGTAGCGTACCCTCGCCTGGCGAGCGCGCCAGGAATCGGCCAACACCTCTCGCACGTCCGCGAAAGCCCGTAGTTGCTGGGTAGCCGGATCGCGAAACAGCTCTGGCGCCTGCTCATAGAGGGAGCGCAAGTCGGACTCGCTCGGCGTCAGCGACCGTCCGATCTCCGCCTCATCGACGAGCAGGTATTGCAACCGGACCTTGGCCGGCTCGACGTAGCGAGAGGCATTCGCCTCGTAGTAGGCGCGCAATTCATCCTCCGACAGGAGCGCGGGATCGGCTTCGCCCGCCGCCGGGCGCACCGCCACGCGCACTTCACGCTCTTCGAGCTGCTGTGCCATCAATTGCAGCATTTGTTCGCGCGGGACGATGGCCCCCTGCGCGATCGGCTCCACCAGACGCTGGACCGCGAGATCCTGCGCGAGCATCGCCTCGAACGCCTTGGGGGTCAGCCCCTGCGCTCGTAACACCGTCTCGTAGCGCGTGTAGGAAAATTGACCGTCCTGCTGAAACACATTGAAGGATGCGATCGCGCGCTGCAAGGTCTCGGGCGTCACCACCACCCGCGCCCGGGCCGCCTCGGCCTGGATCAGACGGCGTTCGATGAGCTCGCGCAGTATCATCTCGACGAAGGCGGGGTCGCGCGCGATACGCACGTCGAAGTTCTCGCCGAACTGCTGACGCAATTGCGCCGTACGCTCTTCCAGCGCGCGCTGCAATTCGATCACGGTCACGGCCGCATCCCCCACCTTGGCCACCTCCAGACGACTGGGCCCGCTGGAGAAATAGTGTTCGACCCCAAAGAAGGCAAAGGGCAGGATTAACAACAGCAGGATGCCTTGGGCGATGCGTTTCTTCTTGCGAATGACCTCGAACATGGAACCGGTTTCCTTTCCGATGGGCGCAGGACGGCCGTACCTTCCTGCAACGAAAGGGCGATTATCGCATCAAACCCCGGGTGAGCGGGGGTAGCGCGGGCTGGGCTATAATCGCTTTTCCTACCCGAGGCTGGAACAATATTTTGCGGGCCATCCATGAAACCCCATGCGCATAATTTCGTGATCGTCGGGCTCACCTCCGAAGGGAAACGGTTCCGTCCCAGCGACTGGGCCGAACGCCTGTGCGGCATCATGTCGCAGTTCGGCACCGACCACAAGATGCGCTATTCCCCCTACGTCCAGCCCGGCCCCGACGAGAACGGCGCCAAGACCGTACGGGTCGACGCCCGTCTCTACGACATCGAACCGCTCGCCTACCACTTCTTGCTCAATTTTGCCAAAGACAACGACCTTCAACTGAGATTCCTCGACGGAGAGCCCTCGATCCTCTGCGGCGGCGAGCAGAAAAACGAAAAAGGCAGCCCTTGAGCTGCCTTCTGCGCACCGATACGAGCAACCCCCTGCCGGGCGACACCTCAGCCGAGCGCCTTGATCCGCGCCATCAGCCGACTCTTGTAGCGTGCGGCGGCATTCTTGTGAATGATGCCCTTGCCGGCCATCGAATCGATCACGCCCTGAGAGGACTGGAAAGCGGCGAGCGCTTGTTGCTTGTCGCCAGCGGAAAGCGCCTGCCGAACCGATTTGATCGCGGTGCGCAGACGCGAGCGCAGACTGCGGTTGTGCGCGCGGCGATTGAGCGCCTGACGAGCGCGCTTGCGAGCTTGAGCCGTGTTGGCCATGTCCTTCAACCCCGAAATACTTGGAAGAAACTATAATTTTAGCCTTTCCGCCATTCCGATGCAACCAACACGATGAATCTGTTGCGCGCGCTGGCCACCGTCAGCGGTTTTACCCTGGTTTCCCGCATTCTCGGCTTCGTGCGCGACCTGCTGATCGCTGCCGTCTTCGGCGCCGGCCCTGCCACCGACGCATTCTTCGTCGCCTTTCGCCTGCCGAACCTCTTGCGACGGCTCTTTGCCGAAGGGGCGTTTTCCCAAGCATTCGTGCCGGTGCTCGGGCACACCCGCGAACGCCACGGCGCCCAGGCCACGCAAACGCTGATCGACCGCGTCTTCACTCTGCTCTTCACCTCGGTGAGCGCCGTAACGCTCTTGGGAATCCTCGGTGCCGCGGCCCTCATCTCCGTTTCCGCTCCCGGGTTCCTCGCTCAGCCCGAGACCTTCCCGCTCGCCGTGTCGCTTACGCGCATCACTTTCCCTTACATCCTGTGCATGACCCTGGTGGCGTTTTCGTCGGCCATCCTCAACACTTGGGGCCGGTTCGCGGTACCGGCAGCCACCCCCGTGGCGCTCAACCTCTCATTCATCGCTTTCACGGCGCTCGTGCTCACCGGCTCGCCCCTCTTCTCCGTGCCGGTGACGGCGCTCGCGTGGGCCGTGCTCGTCGGCGGACTCGCCCAGGTGCTGATTCACGCCCTTGCCTTACGGCGGATCGGCATCTGGCCTCGCTGGGACTGGGCACCGCGCGACGAAGGCGTGCGCCGCGTGCTACGGCTCATGGCCCCAGCCGTACTCGGGGTTTCGGTCGCTCAGCTCTCGCTGCTCATCAACACCGTATTCGCCTCCTTGCTGCCCAGCGGCAGCGTCTCCTGGCTCTACTATGCAGATCGCCTCATGGAGTTTCCCGCCGGGCTCTTGGGAGCGGCGCTCGGCACCATCCTCTTGCCGAGCCTGTCCCGAGCCCACGCGCGCGCCTGCCAAGCAGACTACCGAGCCCTGCTCGACTGGGGACTTCGCCTGACGGTGCTCCTCACGCTGCCCGCAGCGGCGGGCATGGCCCTGCTGGCCGAACCCCTAGTGAGCACTCTTTTTCAGCGCGGAGCCTTCGGCGCGCCGGACGTAGCAGCCACCAGCCGCGCGCTCCTCGCCTATGCCATCGGGCTTACACCCTTGATCGCCGTAAAAATCCTCGCCCCGGGATTCTATGCCCAGCAAAACGTGCGCACGCCCGTAAAAATCGCCGTGATCTCGCTCGTGGTCACACAAGCCATGAACGTGGTGTTCGTCTTCGTCCTGCAGCTCGCGCACGCGGGTCTGGCGCTGTCGATCAGTCTCGCGGCCTGGCTCAATGCGGCGCTGCTGCTGCGAGGGTTGTGGCAGCGCAACACCTACCGCCCCCTGCCGGGCTGGGGAAAATTTCTTTTCCGAGTCATGTCGGCCACGATCGTGCTCGGGGCCGTCGCCTGGGTCGGGGCGCAAATGGCTGGCGACTGGCCCCATCTACCCTCCCTCGAACGCGCCCTATGGCTTTCTGTGCTCCTGGCCGCCTGCGGCCTCGCCTATTTCGGCACGCTCTACGCCTTGGGGATGAGATTGGCCGAGTTCCGCCGCCAAGGGGGTGAGTGAAGAAGCACGCTGCGCCTACATCGCGTTGGGATCGAGCCAACCATAGACGTAGCTCACGCTGGTGCGCTCGACCACGCCATTGCGGAAATGGACGTTGAAAAGCGTGAAGAGCACCCCGCGCCACTCGGTCTTGATGTTCCAGTCCCACACCTCCTCGCCCGAGAGCCTGAAGTAACGCTCGCGGCGATGCGTCCCCAGAATACGGGAGACCTCGGCCTTGGTCATGCCAGGCTTGACCCGCTCCAAATTCTCGGGCGCGAGGGCATCATACTGCTCGACGATGCGCCCATCGCCATCCACCGTGTACATCCAGCAGGTCCAGCCATAAGGTTGCGTGGCATATTCCAGGGTGCGCGTGCCGTCGGGATTTTCCCAAACCCGTGCGGGCGAACCGCGTGCGGCAAGGAGCTGCGCCTCCGTCTCGAAGACGGGCGTATGGATGAGCGGTGTGGTGCATGCCCCCAGCAGCACCGCGACGATGACAACGACGGGCAATAACCGGGCGCGCATCCTCGTCTCCTGTCTCCACAGTCTCAAGGAGATTATAGTCCCGCCATCCGATCAAGGCATGGACCAAGGCGTACAGCGCTTCGGCAGGCTCTCCCAGACAGGCAAATGCACGTCCGGCAATCCACCGCGGCAAGGGGTAGGTAAAGTTCCCTCGATGAGGGGTAAGAGCCAGCGCGAAAACGCCTCGTCTACGCCACAGCCGGCGGCATCGATCCATTGGGGCGGAAAGCCCCGCTCGCGGTTGGCCGGCGTATCGATCGGCACCGTCACGCACCGATGACGGCAAGGGGCTTCGTCGAGGCGCTCCACCGCCACCATCACCGCCGAGCTGCCCCCGAGCGCCGTTTCCACGGCGAATTCACCCAGGCGAGCGGCCACCTCGTAATCGACTGGGCTTGCCCAATGCGCCGCGGCCCGTTGCAGGTAGTCGGGCACGGCGACGTGATACTTCACGCCGAATTCCTGCGCAAGCCGCTGCGCGAGGGCCATTCCCGCCCCGCCGAGTTGCACGTAGCGCCCCTCCTCCACGCTACGCATCGACAGCAGTCGCCCCGTTTCGTCCTTGACCCCTTCGGCGACGACGAGGGAGCAAAAACCGAGGCGGGAGAGCGCCTCCTCCACGCGAGGGAAAACCGCTTCAGGACGAAAAGGCGTCTCCGGCAGCAACACCAGGTGCGGCCCTTCGTCGGGCGCGAACCGCTGCACGAGCGAGGTACTGGCGGCGAGCCAACCGACGTTGCGCCCCATCGTCTCCATGACGAAGAGCCGGGGCTTGCGCACATAGAGAGACGCCAAATCGAGGCTCGCTTCGAGATAGCTCGTGGCGAGATACTTCGCCGCCGAAGGGTAGCCGGGGGAGAAATCGGTGCCGAGGAGATCGTTGTCGATGGTCTTGGGCACCCCCACCACAGTGAGGGGATAGCCCAAGCGTTGCGCACTCAGGTGCAACTGGCGCACCGTATCCATCGACCCGTTGCCGCCGTTGTAGAGCAACCAGCGCACCTCATGCGCCGCGAGAACGGCGAAAAGCCGCTCGTGCAGCGCCGGCGCCTCGTCGAACGGCGGCAGGTCGAAGCGACAGGAACCGAAAGTCCCGCCCGGTGTGCGCGAGATTCGCGCGAGCACGGAAGCATCGAGCGCGCCGGGCGCGACGAGCTCCTCTTCGAGCAAGCCGACGATGCCGTGCCGGGCGGCGAGAAACGGCACGCCCGACGCGGCGCAGGCGCGCATCACGCCCACGGCGCTCGCGTTGATCACCGCCGTCATCCCGCCCGATTGGGCGTAGAGGAGCGTGCTCATGGCGTGGGCAACCCGAGCGCGCGCAGCCGCGGCAGGGCGAGCAACAAGGCCGAGAGCGTCTTGCCGTCGGTGATCTCACCGGCAAAGATCGCCTGCCACAGGCGCGGCAGCGGCCAGTGCAGCACCTCGAGGAATTCGCCGTGATCGAGGCGGCGGCGACCAGGGCGCAGTCCGCGGGCGAGAAAGACGTGGATCACCTCGTCGGAATAACCGACGCTGGGATGAAAGCGCCCGATCTCCTCCCAGCACTCGGCCGTGTAACCGGTTTCCTCCTCCAGCTCGCGCCGCGCACAATCGAGCGGCGGTTCGCCCGCGTCGAGCTTGCCTGCCGGCAGCTCGACGATACTGCATCCCAGGGGATAACGGAACTGGCGCTCCAGCACCACTTCGCCGGCGTCGGTGAGCGCGATCATCGCCGCGGCGCCGGGATGGCGCAGGTATTCGCGCGTCGTCTCGTGCCCATCGGGCAGACGCACGCGGTCGCACAGCACGCGCAGAAAGCTTCCTTCCCATACCGTGTCCGAGCCCAGCGTCCGTTCGCGCAGGAGGTCGTCGGCCGAGGACACGGGCAAACCCCACTCAGAAGGACGTGAGGATAGCGTAGCCGCACACCGCCATCAGCCCCTGCGGCATGAGTCCCGCTACCGCCAGCGTCAGGGCATTGGCCGAGAGCAGCACGCGCGTCTCGCTGGAGGCGATGAGCGCCGTGCGATCCGTCGGCTCATCGAAGTACATCACTTTGACCACCCGTAGGTAGTAGTATGCACCGATCACCGACATGATCACGGCGAGGACGGCGAGCCAGGTATGCCCCGCGCTGACCACCGCTTCGAGCACGGCGAACTTGGCGAAAAAGCCGAGGAAAAAGGGAATGCCGGCCATGGAGAACATGACGAGCATCATCATCGCCGCGAACCAGGGGCTGCGGCGGTTGAGCCCTTTGAAATCGTCGATGTGCTCGGCCTCGAACCCGGTACGCGCGAGCAACAACACCATGCCGAAGCTCGCCAAACTCATGAGTGCGTAGGACACGGCGTAGAAGAGCGCCGAGCTATAGGCATTGAAGACCTGCTGGTGCCCGCCATCGGTGACGCCGGCGAGCAAGCCCAGCAGCACGAACCCCATGTGGGAGATGCCCGAGTAGGCGAGCATGCGCTTGATGTTGCTCTGGGCGATCGCCGCGAGGTTGCCGAGCACGATGGAGGCCACCGCGAGCAGCATCAGCATGGGTTGCCAGGTCTCGGCCAGACCGAAAAAACCACCAACGAGCAGCCGCAGCGCCAGGGCAAAGGCCGCCAGCTTCGGCGCCGATGAGATGAGCAGCGTCACCGGCGTCGGTGCACCATGATAGACGTCGGCCACCCACATGTGGAAGGGCACCACGCCGAACTTGAAGGCGATGCCGGCCACGAGGAAGGCGAGGCCGAACTTGAACACCAGCTCGTCGCCCGCCCCCAGGGATACCGCCTGGCCCACCACGCCCAGATCGAGCGAGCCGGTGGCGCCATAGATCATCGACATGCCGTAGAGGAGCAGTCCCGAGGAGATCGCCCCCAGAACGAAATACTTGATCGCCGCCTCGGAACGCAAACCATTGTCCCGGTCGAAAGCAACCAGAGCGTAGAGCGCCAGCGTCATCATCTCCAGGCCGAGATAGAGGACGAGCAGGTTGTTGGCCGACACCAGGATCATCGCCCCGAGCATCGACAGCAGCATCAACACGTAATACTCTGCTTTCTCCAGCCGCCGTTCGATGAGGTAGAGCCGTCCGTAGAGAAGCGAGGCGAACACCGACAGGTAGATGAAGAGCTTGAGCACCTGGCCGAGCCAGTCCGAAACGTACATCGTGCCGAAGGTGTAGCGAACCGTCGGATCGTCGACCGAGAAGACCGTGATGAAGGCAGCGCCGATGACGGTGAGCTGCGCTAACGCGTAGCCGAGCTCCCGGCTGATGCGGCGCAGGAAAGTTCCGGCCACCATGACCACGAGCGTCATTACCGCCACGAAAATCTCGGCAGCAGCCAAGGAGAAGTCCGGTCGTTCGAATTCCATGTTCTATCCCGTCCCAGCGTAGAGGGCTTGACTCAGTGCAGTTTGCCGGCAGCCACGTGCCGCAGCAGTTCATCGACGGAGGCGTGCATCACGTCCAAGAGCGGCGCCGGATACACCCCCAGCAGCAACACGAAGAACGCGAGCACCGCCAGCATCCAGAATTCGCGCGCCCCGATGTCTTCGAGCGCCGCGACGTGCTCGTTGGCCACCGGACCGAAGACGACGCGCTTGTACATCCACAGCGAATAGGCCGCGCCGAGGATGAGCGTGGTGGCGGCCACGAAGCCGATCCAGAAGTTGGTCTTCACCGCGGCGAGCGCCACCATGAATTCCCCGACGAAACCGCTGGTCGCCGGCAGACCTGAGTTGGCCATGGCGAAGAGCAGGAAGAAGGCCGCGAACTTGGGCATGACGTTCACCACCCCGCCGTAGTCGGCGATGCGCCGAGAGTGCATCCGATCGTAGAGGACGCCGATGCACAGGAACATCGCTCCCGACACGAACCCGTGCGAGATCATCTGCACGATGGCCCCTTCCACCCCGAGCCGGTTGAACAGGAAAAAGCCCAAGGTGACGAATCCCATATGCGCGATGGAGGAGTAGGCCACGAGTTTCTTCATGTCCTCCTGCACCAGGGCGACGAAGCCGATGTAGACCACGGCGATCAGGGACAGGGTCACCATCAGCCACTGGAAGCTCATGGAAGCATCCGGCGCGATCGGCAGCGAAAAGCGCAGGAAACCGTAAGCCCCGAGTTTCAACGCGATCGCCGCCAGCACCACCGAACCGCCGGTGGGCGCCTCGACGTGCGCGTCCGGCAACCAGGTGTGCACCGGCCACATCGGCACCTTCACCGCGAAGGCCACGAGGAAAGCGAGAAAAAGCAACTGCTGCGTGCGCAGATCGAGCGGCAGCCGGTGCCAATCGAGAATCTCGAAACTACCGTTGGACGCATAGAATAGGTAGAGCAGCGCCACCAGCATCAGGAGCGAGCCGGCGAGCGTGTAGAGGAAGAACTTGATCGCCGCGTAGACCCGGTTCGGTCCGCCCCAGATGCCGATGATGAGATACAGCGGGATGAGGGACGCTTCGAAGAAGACGTAGAAGAGCACGGCATCCATCGCCGAGAAGATCCCGTTGATGATGCCGGACATGATGAGGAAGGCGGCCATGTACTGCGCCACCCGCTCCCGGATCACCTGCCAGCCGGCGATCACGACGATGAGCGTGACGAAGGAATTGAGCAGCACGAAAGGCATCGAGATGCCATCCACGCCGAGGTGATAGCGCACTGAATAGCGGGGAATCCAGTCGCGGATCTCGACGAACTGCAGCGCCGAAGTGCCCGCATCGAACTGGAACCACAAGGGAAGCGTCACCGCGAAGCCGAGCGCCGCCGCGAAGAGACTCGTCACCCGCGCCAAAGGCACGTTGCGGTCGTTCCCTCCCACCGCCAGCACCAGCAGCCCCCCGAGGATCGGAATCCAGATCGCCAAACTCAGTAAAGGAATTCCCGCCATATCGCTCTTCCGTGTGCGCGTCGTCTTGGTATCGTGAAAATCGGGACCTGATCCCGCCTCAATGCCCGCCGTAGATGAACCAGAGCAGCACCACCATGCCAACGATCATCGCGAAGGCGTAGTGGTAGAGCCGCCCGGACTGCAAGGTGCGCGCCGCGGCAGCAAGCTCACCCACCATGGAGGCCGAGCCATTGACCACGGCTCCGTCGATGATGGTGCGATCGCCGATCTGCCAGAGGAAACGCCCGAGCAGGCGCGCCCCGCCGGCAAAGACCACCTCGTTGAATCGGTCGAAATAGTACTTGTTCTCCAGCAGCACGTAGATCGGGCGGAACGTGCGCGCGAAGAATTCCGGCACCTGCGGACGTACCAGGTAGCAGAACCAGGCGAACACGACGCCGGCGAGCGCGAGCCAGAACGGTGCCGTGGTGAAACCGTGCAAGGCCATCGCCAGAGGCCCGTGGAACTGCTCCGCAAGGTGCGCCATGGCGGGGTGTTTCTCGGCGAGCACCTGGATCGCATCACCGAACCAGCCGCCGTAGAGCATGGGCTCGATCGTGAAGTAACCGATCACCACCGAAGGGATGGCCAAGAGCACGAGCGGCACCGTCACCACCGGGGGCGACTCGTGCGGTTTCTCGCCCGGCGCGAGCCCGTGGTGTTCGTCGTGGCCGTGCGCTTCGTGCCCATGATGCGCCTTCCCGAAACGCTCCTCGCCGTGGAAGACGAGGAAATACATGCGGAAAGTGTAGAACGCCGTGACGAAAACGCCGGCGAGCACGCAGAAATAGGCATACCCCGCGCCGAAGACGTTCGCCTCGGCCACCGCCTCGATGATGGTGTCCTTGGAGTAGAAACCGGAGAAGAATGGCGTACCGATGAGCGCGAGCGAGCCGATGAGCGCCGTGATCCAGGTGACGGGCATGTATTTGCGCAAGCCCCCCATGTTGCGCATGTCCTGGTCATGGTGCATGCCGATGATGACCGAACCGGCAGCGAGGAAGAGCAGCGCCTTGAAGAAGGCGTGCGTCATGAGATGGAACACCGCCGCCGAATAGGCAGACGCCCCCAGCGCCACCGTCATGTAACCGAGCTGCGACAAGGTCGAATAGGCCACCACGCGCTTGATGTCGTTCTGCACGATGCCGAGAAAGCCCATGAAGAGCGCGGTCGTGGCGCCGATGATCAGCACGAAGGAGAGCGCGGTGTCGGAGAGCTCGAAGAGCGGTGACATGCGCGCCACCATGAAGATGCCGGCCGTGACCATGGTCGCGGCATGGATGAGCGCCGAGATCGGCGTCGGGCCTTCCATCGAATCCGGCAGCCACACGTGCAAGGGAACCTGGGCCGATTTACCCATGGCGCCGACGAAGAGCGCGATGCAAATGGCGGTCACGAGCGGCCAGCCAGTGACCGTCTCGGTGAGCCCCGCCAGATGCTCGGCCTTGGCAAACACTTCGACATAATCGAGAGAACCTGCATAGGCCGCCACCAGCCCGATACCCAGAAGAAACCCGAAGTCGCCGACGCGGTTGACCAGGAAAGCCTTGAGGTTCGCGTAGATGGCGCTGGGACGCGTGTACCAGAAACCGATCAGCAGGTACGACACCAAGCCCACCGCTTCCCAGCCGAAGAAGAGCTGCAGGAAGTTGTTGGCCATCACCAACATCAGCATCGAGAAGGTAAAGAGCGAGATGTAGCTGAAAAACCGCGTATAGCCCGGATCATCGGCCATGTAACCGATGGTGTAGATGTGCACCATCAGCGACACGAAGGTGACCACGAGCATCATCATCACCGTGAGCGGGTCGATGAGGAATCCCACCTCGAAGGAGAGCCCGTCGCTCGTGCCCCAGACATAGAGCGGCCCGTTGAACGTGTTGCCCGCCTGCACGTCGAAATAAATTGCGATCGAGGCGAGGAAGGACACGAGCACACCGAGGATGGTGACCGTATGCGCCCCACGGCGCCCCACCCAGCGACCGAAGAGCCCCGCCACGATGGAACCCAGCAGCGGCGCAAATGGGACCAGGAGATAGAGCGTTTTCATTTCGTTCATCGCGCTCATCGCAATCAACCCTTCAGTTGGTCGAGGTCATCGACGTGGATGGAGCGGCGGTTGCGGAACAGCACCACCAAGATCGCCAGCCCGATCGCGGCCTCGGCCGCCGCCACCGTCAAGATGAAGAAGACGAAGATCTGCCCATGGATGTCTCCCAGGTAGCGGGAAAAGGCCACGAAGTTCGTATTCACCGCGAGCAGCATCAACTCGATGGCCATCAACAACACGATCAGGTTCTTGCGGTTGAGGAAAATTCCGACCACGCTGATCGCGAACAAGATGGCGCCGAACACCAGATAATGGGACAAAGTCAGCATGATGTCTCCCCGCTCACTCTTTTTCTGCGGGCATGGAAATCACCCGCAACCGATCGGCCGCTTTCACCTTCACCTGTTCGGCCGGATCGAGATAACGCACGTCCTTGCGCTTGCGCAGCGTCAAGCTCACCGCAGCCACCATCGCCACGAGCAGGATCATCGCCGCCAGCTCGAAGGGATAGGCATAGACGGTGTAGAGCACGCGACCGATCGATTCGGTATTGCTCGCATCGACCGGCAAGGAGGGTGGAGAGGAAGCCTGGCGGAAGAAATCTCCCGTGAGCACGAGCAGCATCTCGACCACCAGCAGCGCCGCCACCAACAAACCCAGCGGCAGATTGGACCAAAATCCCTCGCGCAAACGATCGACATTGATGTCGAGCATCATCACGACGAAGAGGAAGAGCACCATCACGGCGCCCACATAGACGAGCACCAAGGTGATGGCCAGGAATTCCGCCTCGAGCAAGAGCCAGATCGCCGCGGAAGAGAAGAAAACGAGAACCAGGCACAGGGCGGCATGCACCGGGTTGCGCACCAGGATCACCCCTAGGGCTGCGGCCACCGCGATCGCGCCAAAGAGATAAAAAACGACGGTTTGGAATTCCATGGCCTGTCCTTTTCCCGGCTCAACGATACTTCGCGTCGGCCGCACGATCGGCGGCGATCTGCGCTTCGTATTTGTCGCCCACCGCCAGCAGCATCTGCTTGGTGTAATAGAGATCGCCGCGCTGCTCCCCGTGGTACTCGAACACCCGCGTCTCGACGATGGCATCCACCGGGCAGGCCTCCTCGCAAAAGCCGCAGAAGATGCACTTGGTGAGGTCGATGTCGTAGCGCGTGGTGCGGCGCGAGCCATCGGCACGCGGCTCGGCCTCGATGGTGATGGCCATGGCCGGACAAATCGCCTCGCACAGCTTACAGGCGATGCAGCGCTCCTCGCCGTTGGGATAGCGGCGCAGCGCGTGCAATCCCCGGAAACGGGGGCTTTGCGGCGTGCGCTCTTCGGGATATTGCACCGTGATCTTGCGGGCGAAAAAGTGCCGCCCGGTCACGGCGAGCCCTTTGAAGAGCTCTTTGAGGAACAAGGTTCCGATCAGGTTGTGTGCGCCCATCGTATTCTCCTCAGCGCCAGATCGATAGTGGCGAGAGCAGCCACACCGTCACCACGAACAGCCAGACCAAGGTGATCGGGACGAAGACCTTCCACCCCAGACGCATGATATGGTCATAACGGAACCGCGGAAAGGTGGCGCGGAACCACAGGAAGAGGAAGAGGAACACCGCCGCCTTGATGAGCAGCCAGTGCAACCCGTCGGGCAGGAAACCCACAGGAGAGAGCCAGCCGCCGAAAAAGAAGATCGAGGTGAGGACGGAGACGAGGATCATGTTGGCGTATTCGGCCAGGAAAAAGAGCGCGAACGCCATGCCGGAATACTCCACCATGTGCCCGGCGACGATCTCGGATTCGCCCTCGACCACGTCGAAGGGTGCACGGTTGGTCTCGGCCACGCCCGAGATGAAATACACCACGGCCAGCGGCAAGAGCGGCAGCCAGTTCCAGGACAGGAACCCCAAGCCCATCTCGGCGAACCGACCCTGTGCCTGTGAATGCACGATATCGATGAAATTGAGGCTCCCGGCCACGAGCAGCACGGAGATCAGGCCGAACCCCATCGCCACTTCGTAGGAAACCATCTGGGCCGAGGCGCGCATCGCCCCGAGAAAAGGGTATTTGGAGTTCGAGGCCCAGCCCGCGATGATCACCCCGTAGACTTCCAGCGAAGTGACGGCCAAGACGAAGAGGACGCCCGCGTTGAGGTTGGCGATCCACGTGTTCTCACCAAAGGGAATCGCCACCCAGGCGAGCAGGGCCGGCGTGAGCGCCATGATCGGCCCGATCACGTACAGCCCCTTGTTCGCCTGCGTGGGGAAGATCACTTCCTTGAAGAGGAGCTTCAAAGCGTCGGCGATCGGCTGCAGCCACCCCTTGGGGCCGACACGGTTCGGACCGATGCGCACCTGCATGTAGCCGATGACTTTGCGCTCGGCGAACGTCAGGTAGGCCACCGCCAGCATCAGGGGGATGAGGAGGACGATGATCTTCAAGAGCACCCAGATCGCCGGCCAAGCCGGGCCGAACCACGTCGCGAGGGTTTGCCAGGTCGATTCCATCATGCATGCTCCACGCTCAGCACCGCCCACGGCCGTCCCGCCTGGGCGAACACCCCGTCCAGGGCCAGCAACACGGCACCCGGCGGCACGCTCACGTCCAGCGCCACCTCGGCCACGCACCCGGCACCCAAAGCGATCCGATCCCCGTCGGTCACCTTCAGCGCCCGAGCCGTATCCGGATGGATTCGCGCCAGACGCAGACGCTGAGCCTCGGCCGTCTGCTGCAGCGGCGGAGAGCGACGCACGATCGGATCACGTGCGTAAGGATGTGCGAGCGGGATGCGCTCCAGCCCTTCGTCGCCGGGCTGCGTCGCGGCAGTGACACCGGAAGCGCCGCTGCGCGCGAGCCGCGCCTGCCAGCCTTCGGGCAGCGCCTCGGCCTTCACCTCTTCCGAGCTCTGCTGGGAGAATCCGGCGAATCCGAGCATCGCGCCGATGGCGCGCAGCACCTTCCACCCCGGCCGGGCCTCCCCTTTGGGGCGCACCACCGCGGCGAAGGACTGCGCCATGCCGGCGAGATTGACGAACGTGCCGGAAGTTTCGGTGAAAGGGGCGACCGGCAGCAACACGTCGGCACGGGCACGTAACGCCTCTCCGGCATAGGACGTGAGGGCCACCACGGTGCGGGCACGCTCGAAAGCCGCCTGGGCTGCCATCTCGTCGGCAAAGTCTTCCGGCTCCAGGTGCAGCAACAGGTAGGCCGAGCGCGGCTGCGCGAGCGAAGCGAGTGCCGTCTCGGCGCCGATCGCCCCCACGAGCTGCGCCCCGACGGCATTCGCCCCGGCCGGCAACCAGCCGAGCGTCGCGCCGGAAATCTGGGCCAATTCCGTGGCAAGGGACTCGATCGCTGCCGCATCCGGATGCGCCAGGGCGAGCGCCCCGAGCCAGATCGCTCGCCGCTCACCAGAGAGCAGCTGCTGAGCGATCGCCCGTTCCGCTTCATTGGGCGCAGCAGCCTCTCCGGCTGCGCTCGGTACCGCCACACCTTTCGCTTCGGCCGCGGCACGCACCACGGCAGCAAGGCGGGCGACGAATTCACTGGGTTTGGCCGCGAGCCGCGGCGCGACCGGCAGGCGCCAGTCGTCGGCGACGAAATCGAGCGCAGCCACCTTGAGCCCGCGTTTGGCCGCCTGGCGCACGCGGTGCGCGAGGAGCGGCAGTTCCTGGCGCAAGGCGGAACCGATCACGAAGAGGCGATCGAGCGCCGCGACGTCGGCATACTCCATGCCGAGCCAGGCGACAGCACCGCGGGCGGCATCGGCTCTGCCATCCAAGCGATCGGGGCGCGCATCGACCAGCCCCACTCCCAGAGCCTCACCCAGGCGCTTGAGCAGATGGAGCTCCTCGACGGTGGCCATGGGGTGCGCCAGGAAAGCCACCTGCCGTGCCCCCTCCTCGTCGATGACGCTCTTGAGGCGATTGACCGCCACTTCGAGCGCCGTCGCCCAATCGACTTCCACCCATTGGCCGTCGCGTTTGACGAGCGGGCTCGTGAGCCGATCGGAAGCCTCGAGCCCGGGATAGGCGAAACGGTCGCGGTCGGAGAGCCAGCATTCGTTGATCGCTTCGGTATCGAGCGGCAGCACCCGCTTGACCACGTCGTGGCGCGACTGCACGATCAGGTTGGAACCGAAACCGTCGTGCGGGCTCACCGAGCGGCGGCGGGTGAGTTCCCAGGTACGCGCCCGGTAGAGGAAGGGCTTGGACGTGAGCGCCCCGACCGGGCAGAGGTCGATGATGTTGCCCGAGAGTTCGGAGTCGACCGTGCGCCCGAGGAAGGGCATGATCTCGGCCCGCTCGCCGCGGAACGCCTGCCCCATTTCCTGATAGCCGCCGATCTCGTCGAGGAAACGTACGCAGCGGGTACAGTTGATGCAGCGCGTCATGAACGTCTGCACCAGGGGCCCGAGGTCTTTTTCGTGCACCACGCGCTTTTCTTCGTCGTAGCGCGAGACGCTTTGACCGTAGCCGACGGCCAGATCCTGCAGCTGGCACTCACCGCCCTGGTCGCAGATCGGGCAGTCGAGGGGGTGGTTGATGAGCAGAAACTCCATCACCCCCTTCTGCGCTTTCACCGCCGCCGGCGAATGCGTGTATACCTTCATCCCGTTGGTGGCGGGCGTGGCGCAGGCCGGCAGCGGCTTGGGCGCCTTTTCCACCTGGACCAGGCACATGCGGCAGTTGGCGGCGATCGACAATTTCTTGTGATAGCAGAAGTGCGGGATGTAGATGCCCAGCTTCTTCGCCGCATCCATCACGGTGCTGCCGTCGTCGACCTGGACCGGCTTCCCGTCGATTTCGAGTTCTAGCATGACGGCCCCACGTAGATTTCACTTCCCGCCCGCTGCAGTTCGGGCGGCACCAGACACTGCTTGTGTTCGATGTGATGCTCGAATTCGCTGCGGAAATGCTTGACGAAGCTCTGCACCGGCATCGAAGCGGCATCCCCCAGGGCGCAGATGGTGCGCCCCATGATGTTGCCGGTGACCGACTCGAGCAGCGCGAGATCTTCGGGCCGCCCCTGGCCATGCTCGATGCGATGCACCACGCGATAGAGCCAGCCGGTACCTTCACGGCACGGCGTACATTGCCCGCAGGATTCTTCGAAATAAAAGTAGGAGAGACGCTCCAGGGCTTTGACCATGCAGGTCGTCTCGTCCATCACGATCACCGCCCCCGAACCGAGCATGGAGCCGGCTTTGGCGATGGAATCGTAGTCCATCGTACACTGCATCATGATTTCGGCCGGCAGCACCGGAGCCGAGGAGCCACCGGGAATCACCGCCTTGAGCTTGCGCCCGCCGCGCACGCCGCCGGCCATCTCCAGCAGCTCGGCAAAGGGCGTGCCCAGAGGCACTTCGTAGTTGCCGGGACGATTGACGTGGCCGGACACCGAGAAGATCTTCGTGCCGCCGTTGTTGGGCTTGCCGAGGTTGAGGAACGCTTCCCCGCCCATCTGCAGGATGAAGGGGACGGAGGCGAAGGTCTCGGTGTTGTTGATCGTGGTGGGTTTGCCGTAGAGGCCGAAACTCGCCGGGAAAGGCGGCTTGAAGCGCGGCTGCCCTTTTTTGCCCTCGATCGACTCGAGCAGCGCCGTCTCCTCGCCGCAAATGTAGGCGCCGTAGCCGTGATGTGCGTAGAGGTCGAAGGAGAAGTCGCTGCCGAGGATGTTCTCGCCGAGGTATCCTGCGGCGCGGGCTTCCTCGAGCGCCTCTTCGAAACGCAGATAGACTTCGAAGATTTCACCGTGGATATAGTTATAGCCGCGCCGGCATCCCATGGCATAACCGGCGATGATCATGCCCTCGATGACGGCGTGCGGATTGTAGCGCAGGATGTCGCGGTCCTTGAAGGTGCCCGGCTCGCCCTCGTCGGAGTTGCACACGACGTACTTCTCGCCGGGAAATTGCCGCGGCATGAAGCTCCACTTCAGACCGGTGGGGAAGCCCGCGCCGCCGCGGCCGCGCAGGCCCGACGCCTTGACTTCCTGGATCACCTGCTCCGGCGGCACTTTCTCCGCCAGGAGCCGGCGCAGGGCCGAATAGCCGCCGCGCGCTTCGTAGTCTTTCAGCCGCCAGGTGCGGTCGCCGTCGAGTCCTTTGAGGATCAGTCCTTGCGCGCTCATTTGGCCCTCAGCTGCTCGATGAGCTGGTCGATCTTTTCTTTGGTCATCCAGCTGCACATGTGGTGGTTGTTGACGAGCATCACTGGAGCGTCGCCGCACGCCCCCATGCACTCGCCCTCCTTGAGGGTGAAGAGACCGTCGGACGTGGTCTCGCCGAAGTCGATGCCGAGCTTCTCCTTGAGGTATTCGGCAGCATGAGCCCCACCCGAGAGGGCGCACGGCAGGTTGGTGCACACGGTGATCTTGTGCTTGCCCACCGGCTCGAGATCGTACATGTTGTAGAAAGTCGCCACTTCATAAGCAGCCACGGGCGGGATCTCGAGATAGCCGGCGACGAATTCGATCGTCTCCGGGGCGAGCCACCCCTTCTCCTCCTGCGCGATGCGCAGCGCCGCCATCACCGCCGAGCGTTTCTGCCCTTCGGGGTACTTGGCGATTTCACGATCGATTTTTGCGAGCGAGTCTTGACTCAGCATGGTCGTGCGTTCTCCCCGTCTCAGCGGTCGATCTCGCCGAAGACGATGTCCATGGTCCCGATGATCGCCACCACGTCGGCGACGAGATGGCCCCGCGCCATGCGATCCATCGCCGAGAGGTGCGCGAAGCCCGGCGCGCGCAGCTTGACGCGGTAGGGTTTGTTGGCGCCGTCGGAGACGGCGTAGACGCCGAATTCGCCCTTGGGGTGCTCGACCGCGGCATAGACTTCACCCGGCGGCACGTGGATGCCCTCGGTCATCAGCTTGAAGTGATGGATGAGTTCCTCCATGCCTTCTTTCATCTTGGCCCGGGGCGGCGGTGCGACCTTGTGGTTGTCGGTGATCACCGGGCCCGGGTTCTTGCGCAGCCAGTCGATGCACTGCTTGATGATACGGTTCGATTGACGCATCTCTTCCATGCGCACCAGGTAGCGGTCGTAGCAGTCGCCGTTGGTACCCACGGGAACGTCGAATTCGAGCTGGTCGTAGACCTCGTAGGGCTGCTTCTTGCGTAGATCCCAAGCCACGCCGGAGCCACGCAGCATGGGTCCGGTGAAGCCCCAAGCGAGCGCCTGCTCGGGCGAGACGACGCCGATGCCGACGGTGCGCTGTTTCCAGATGCGGTTGTCGGTGAGCAGCTCGTGATAATCGTCGAGATACTTGGGGAAGCGCTCGGTGAAATCTTCGAGAAAGTCGAGCAGCGACCCTTCGCGGTTGCGGTTGAGCTCGCGTACGCGCCTCTCGTCCTTGACTTTGCTCACCTGATACTTGGGCATCTGGTCGGGCAGATCGCGATAGACTCCGCCGGGCCGGTAATAGGCCGCATGCATGCGCGCGCCAGAAACCGCCTCGTACGCGTCCATGAGATCCTCGCGCTCGCGGAAGGTGTAGAGCACCATGGTCATGGCGCCGATGTCGAGCGCGTGCGTCCCGATATTGAGCAGGTGATTGAGGATGCGCGTGATCTCGTCGAACATCACCCGGATGTACTGGGCGCGGATCGGCACTTCGATACCCAGCAGCCGTTCGATGGCCATGCAGTAGGCGTGCTCGTTGCACATCATCGAAACGTAGTCGAGCCGGTCCATGTAAGGAACCGATTGCACCCAGGTGCGTGTCTCGGCGAGCTTTTCCGTGCCGCGGTGCAGCAGCCCGATGTGCGGATCGGCACGAGCGACGACTTCCCCGTCGAGCTCGAGGATGAGCCTCAGCACGCCATGCGCGGAAGGGTGCTGCGGGCCGAAGTTGATGGTGTAGTTGCGGATCTCAGCCATGGTCGACGTCCCCGTAATGGGCTTCACGCACGATGCGCGGCGCATTGACGCGCGGCTCGATCGTGACGGGTTGGTAGATCACGCGGCGCAAATGAGGATCATAGCGCATCTCGACGTGGCCGCTCACCGGGAAGTCTTTACGCAGCGGATGGCCTACGAATCCATAGTCGGTGAGGATGCGCCGCAGATCGGGATGCCCATCGAAAAGAATGCCAAAGAGGTCGAAGGCCTCGCGCTCGTACCAATCGACACTGGGCCAGACCTCGATCACGGACGGAATCAGAGGAAACTCATCGTCTTCGGCGAAGACTTTGACGCGCAGGCGCACGTTGTGGCGCAAGGAGAGCAGATGGACGGCCACGGCGTAGCGGTGACCAAGCCACGGGCGATTACCATAGGTGGAATAATCCAGACCCGAGAGGTCGATGAGCTGCTCGAAAGCCAGCTCGGGATGGTCCCGCAGCAACTGGGCCACGACGGGATAGTCGGCAGCGCTCACGCGCAAGGTCACCTCGCCACGGTCGAGGAGCACCTCGAGCACCTTGTCGCCAAGCACCTCCTGTAGCGTTTGCGCCAAACGTTCGATGCGACTCATGCTGGGTCTCCGGGGCTCAACGCGCGATGGTCGAGGTGCGCTTGATCTTGTTCTGCAGCTGGATGATGCCGTAGAGCAGGGCTTCGGCCGTGGGCGGACAACCCGGCACGTAGATATCGACGGGAACGATGCGGTCACAGCCGCGCACCACCGAGTACGAATAATGGTAGTAGCCGCCGCCGTTGGCGCAGGAACCCATGGAAATCACCCAGCGCGGCTCGGGCATTTGATCGTATACCTTACGCAGTGCCGGCGCCATCTTGTTGCACAGGGTACCAGCGACGATCATCACGTCGGACTGGCGCGGGCTGGGACGGAAGACGACGCCAAAGCGGTCGAGATCGTAGCGCGCACAGCCGGCGTGGATCATCTCGACGGCGCAGCAGGCCAGACCAAACGTCATGGGCCACAGCGAACCGGTGCGGGTCCAGTTGAGGACCGTGTCGAGCGAAGTGGTGAGAAACCCCTCGCGCATGACGCCTTCGATGCTCATCGTTTCACTCCCAGTCGAGCGCGCCGTTCTTCCACTCGACGATATAGCCGATCACCAGCACCGCAAGGAAAACCATGACGGTGCCAAACACATAGAGCGCGTGCGCCCCCTCGGCGATCATGTCTTTGAAGACTACCGCCCAAGGGAAGAGGAAAGCGATTTCCAGATCGAACAAAATGAAGAGGATCGCAATGAGGTAATAGCGCACGTCGAAGCGGATGCGCGCATCCTCGAACGGCTCGAAACCACACTCGTAGGGCGAGAGTTTTTCCGGATCGGGGCGACTCGGTCCGAGCAAACGCCCGAGAAGGAGAGGCGCCATGCTGAAGAGCAGCGCAACGACGAGAAACACGAATACCGGGAAATAATTCTCGACCATGATCACCTCTCGGCTGCCCAATCCGCCCGGAACACTGGTCCATCATAGCGCAAAACATCTCGCGATTCAGGACTCGGACGAACAAGAACCTGGTGCCGTCGTAGTTATTTATTTATCATAGATTCGACGAAAAAAAAGCAGCGATTTTTCAGCTGCTTTCTGGTGCCGACGGTGAGACTCGAACTCACACGGCTTGCGCCACCACCCCCTCAAGATGGCGTGTCTACCAATTCCACCACGTCGGCTTGCGTAATTCGTAAATTATAACGCAAAGAGACGATTTTTTGCAAGCGGCTCTTCTTTATTGCGGCACGGCCGGCGCCTGAGAGCCGGGCACGGGTGCACTCGGTTGCGGCAGCGCTTCGATCGGCGCCGCCTCCATGACGCTACCGCTGCCTTGATCGAGGCGCTGACTGGCCAAATACGTCAAAGCCAAGCTCGTCAAGAAAAACAGCGTTGCGAGCACTGCGGTGGTACGGCTGAGGAAATTCGCCCCGCCGCTCGCCCCGAAGAGGCTGGCCGAAGAACCACCTCCGAAGGCAGCCCCTGCGTCCGCCCCTTTCCCCCGTTGGAGCAGCACCAAAGCGATCAAGGCAACCGCAATCAAGACATGGACCGTCAATATGGCCGAAAACCAGACTCCCGACATTCTCTTCTCCTAACTTCCTTGCGCCGCATGCGCGGCCGCCGCTGCGATGGCAGCAAATTCCCCGACGACTCGGGAGGCCGCGCCGACGAGCACGCCGTCGCAACCGGGAACGGCGAAAATGCTCGGGGCGTTGTCCGCTTTGACGCTGCCACCATAGAGGAGCACGAGATCGCGCTGCGACATGCCGAACGCCACCAGCTGCTCACGCAAAAACGCATGCGTCTCGGCGATGTCCCGTGGCTCGGCGCTCCGCCCCGTGCCGATCGCCCAGACCGGTTCGTACGCGAACCAGGCACGGGCGCATTTATCGACTCCGAGCCGAGTGACGAGCGCCCTCAGCTGCCCCTCGAGTGTCTCGCGCCAACCGCCGGATTCACGCTCGGCAAGCGTCTCGCCGACGCAGACCACAGGCCGAACGCTGGCCGCCAACAAACGATCAATTTTATCAGCAATCCGCTCGTCCGTCTCGCCGAAATACCGTCGCCGCTCCGAATGTCCGACGAGGGCATAGCGGCAGCCGAATTCGGCGAGCATTCCCGCGTGGACCTCGCCCGTGTAGGCGCCGGCACCGAACGGGCTGACGTTCTGCGCCCCCCAGCCGATCTCCGTTCCTTCCAGTATCGCTTTCGCCTGGGGAAGATACGGACAAGGGACGCATACACCGACTTCCACGCCGGCAGCAGGAGCATGCTGGGCGAGCGCAGTGAGCAGCACGACGTTACTGGCCGTATCGCCGACCGACTTCCAGTTGCCGAGTACGATTTTCTTCATGGGTTGGCCCCCGAAGGCATCGATGCGCATTCCGTGGCGAGCGACGACTCGATCGCCGCGACGAGCGCATCGGCCCAACGCCGTACCAGCGCGGCATCGCGCCCTTCCACCATGACGCGCAACAGCGGCTCGGTTCCCGAGGGGCGCAACAGGATGCGCCCTCCCGCGGCCAGTTCGGCCTCGGCGGCGCGGCAAGCGGCGAGCACGCCTGGATGAGCCTGCCAGTCATAGCCGCGCGGCACGGAGACATTGCGCAGCACTTGGGGATAGCGCACGAGGTCGGCGCAGGCTTGCGCCAGGGTCTCACCGCGGCGGCGCAAAGCGGCCAAGACCTGCAAGGCGCTGATGATACCGTCGCCCGTGGTATGTACGCCGAGGCACAGCAAATGCCCAGAACTCTCGCCTCCATACTCCCACTCGCGCTCGCGCAACACCTCGGCCACGTAGCGATCGCCCACCTTGGCGCGCTCGAATCGCACCCCGAGCCTGTGCACGGCGTGCTCCAACCCCAGGTTCGACATCAGCGTACCGACCACTCCGCCGGGGCGCTGCCCTGCCAGCACACGGTCGCGCACGATCACGTAGAGGAGCGCATCGCCATCGTAGAGGCGCGCTTCGGCGTCGGCCATGATCACCCGGTCGCCATCGCCGTCGAGGGCGATGCCCAAATCGGCACGGTGCGCTCGTACCATGGCCTGCAGGTATTCGGGATGCGTCGCCCCGACACTCTCGTTGATGTTGAATCCGTTGGGCTGGTTGGCGAGCGCCACCACCTCCGCGCCGAGTTCGTGAAACACCGCCGGCGCGACCTGATAGGCTGCGCCGTGGGCACAATCCAGTACCAGGCGCAGCCCATCGAGCGACATCGAAGCGGGGAAAGTGCTCTTGCAGAATTCGATGTAGCGCCCCGCGGCATCGTCCAAGCGCCTGGCACGTCCCAGCTCGTGCGCTTCGCGGCAAACGAGAGGCGATTCGACCGTCGCTTCGATCTCGGCCTCCAATTCATCGGACAGTTTCTCGCCATTCGGGCCGAAAAACTTGATGCCGTTGTCGGGATAGGGATTGTGCGAGGCGCTCACCACGATTCCTGCCTCCAAGCGCAAGGCGCGGGTGAGATAAGCCACCCCAGGCGTGGGCAAGGGGCCACACAGCACCACGTCGACGCCGGCCGCCGACAAACCGGCCTCGAGCGCCGACTCGATCATGTAGCCGGAGATGCGCGTATCCTTGCCGATGAGTACCGCCGCGCGCTTGGCGCCACCGTGCGCGTGACGCGCGAGCACCCGCCCGGCGGCATGCCCGAGCTTGAGGACGAACTCCGGCGACATCAGCGGCTCGCCGACGCGCGCGCGAATCCCGTCGGTACCGAAATAACGACCCATTCTTAGACCCTATGCTGCGCAGGGTGCGAATTGTCGCACGAAATCAGGGGAAAAGGCTCAGACCGTCGTTGCGTCGCCAGAAGAGGGCCCGAACGCGCGCAGGATTTCACGGGCATCGACCGTGGCGGCCACGTCGTGCACGCGCACGATGGCGGCGCCATGAACCCACGCGAGCACGGCGGCCGCGAGGCTGCCGGCGAGCCGCTCGCCCACGGGCCGGCCCGTGATCTGGCCGATCATGGTTTTGCGCGACACCCCCACCAGGAGCGGCTGGCGCGCCGCCAAGCGCGGCAGGGCGCGAAAGAGCGCCGCGTTGTGCTCCAGCGTCTTGCCAAAACCAAACCCCGGGTCCCAAAGGATGCGCTCGCGCGCCACGCCCGCCGCCTGCAGCGCCGCGGTTCGTTCTTCGAGGAATTCCTCGACCTCGGCGAGCACGTCCGTATAGACGGGAGAGTGCTGCATGGTGCGCGGCTCGCCTTTCATGTGCATGACGCACAAGGCGCAGTCGCTGGCGGCCACCGCCTCGATGGCGCCGGGCAGGCGGAATCCGGCCACGTCGTTGATGAGATCGGCCCCCACGCGCAGCACCTCGCGCATCACTTCGGGTTTCATGGTGTCGACCGACAGCGGCACCGGCGCCCCTTTCAGGGCTTCCAGCACCGGCAGCAAGCGCTCGAGCTCCTGCTCGGCCGGCACGGGTTCGGCCCCGGGGCGCGTCGATTCCGCGCCGAAATCGAGCAGATCGACCCCCGCCGCGATGAAGGCCTCAGCCTGGCGCAGCGCCCGATCGCGCTGCGCGCCGAGCCCGTCGCCGGAGAAGGAATCCTCGGTGAGATTGACGATGCCCATCACTTTCGGCTCGGAGAGATCGAGCCGAAAGCGCCCCGCCTGCAGCCACCGCATCACACCACCGGTTCGGGCGAATCAGGCGCCGCTCCGGGCTTGGGCTCGCTCGCTGGACCAGACGCGCCGCCGCGTGGAGAGGCGCCCATGTCACCCCGATCCTTGGGGGGACGAGGCGGGCGACCGGCCATGATGTCGTCGATCTGCTCGGCATCCAGCGTTTCATATTCCAGAAGGGCCTGGGCGAGCGCCTCGACCTTGTCGCGGTTCTCTTCGATGAGGCGCCGCGCAAGCGCATATTGCTCGTCGATGATGCGCCGGATCTCGGCGTCGACTTTCTGCATCGTGGCCTCGGAAACGTTGCGGTGGGTGGTCACCGAACGTCCCAGGAAGATCTCGCCTTCTTCCTCTCCATAGACCATCGGACCGAGCGCGTCGGACATGCCCCACTGCGTGACCATCTTGCGGGCGATGTCGGTGGCGCGCTGGAAGTCGTTGGAGGCTCCGGTGGTCATCTGGTGCATGAAGATTTCTTCGCAGATACGCCCGCCGAAGAGCACGGCGATCATCTGCAGCAAACGCTCCTTGTCCTGGCTGTAGCGATCCCCCTCGGGCAGCTGCATGGTCACGCCCAGAGCGCGGCCGCGCGGGATGATGGTGACCTTGTGCACCGGGTCGGTCTTGTCGAGGAGCTTGGCCACCACGGCGTGCCCGGCTTCGTGATAGGCCGTGTTGCGCCGTTCTTCCTCGGACATGATGAGCGAGCGCCGTTCGGCCCCCATCATGATTTTGTCCTTGGCTCGCTCGAAGTCGTCCATGTCGACGAGGCGTTTGTTGCTGCGCGCGGCAAAGAGCGCCGCCTCATTGACCAAGTTGGCGAGATCCGCACCCGAAAATCCCGGCGTGCCACGAGCGAGGATGGAGGGGTCTACATCGGGTGCGATCGGAACTTTGCGCATGTGCACCTTGAGGATCTGCTCGCGGCCACGTACGTCGGGCAACGACACCACCACCTGCCGGTCGAAGCGCCCCGGGCGTAGCAGCGCGGGATCGAGCACGTCGGGACGGTTGGTGGCGGCGATCACGATGATGCCGCTCGCACCCTCGAACCCGTCCATTTCGACGAGCAGCTGGTTGAGCGTCTGCTCGCGCTCGTCGTTGCCCCCGCCGAGCCCAGCACCACGCTGACGACCCACGGCGTCGATCTCGTCGATGAAGATGATGCAGGGGGCGTGTTTTTTCGCCTGTTCGAACATGTCGCGCACCCGCGCTGCCCCCACGCCGACGAACATCTCGACGAAATCCGAACCGGAGATGCTGAAGAAGGGCACCTTGGCCTCGCCGGCGATCGCTTTGGCGAGCAGCGTCTTGCCCGTACCCGGAGGGCCCACCATCAGCACGCCCTTGGGAATGCGCCCGCCGAGTTTCTGGAACTTGGTGGGATCGCGCAGGAAATCGACGAGTTCCTGCACCTCTTCCTTGGCTTCGTCACAACCGGCAACGTCGGCGAACGTCACCGTGTTGCTCGACTCGTCGAGCAAGCGCGCCCGCGACTTACCAAAGGAGAACGCCCCACCCTTGCCGCCGCCCTGCATCTGGCGCATGAAGAAAATCCACACCCCGATGAGCAGCAGCATGGGGAACCACGAAATGAGGATGTTGGTGAGCAGCGAAGGCCCTTCATCGGGTTTGGTCGCAGAGATGCGCACGCCTGCCTGCATCAGGTCGGACACCATCCAGATGTCCTGAACCCCGGGGGTATAGACGGTTATCTGGCGTCCGTCCACGGTGAGCGCCTTGACGACGCGTCCATCGATGACAGCCTTGGTGATACGGCCCGACTTCGCCTCTTCCATGAATTGGGAATACTCCATGGTATTGGCGGAAACAGGGCGCTGATCACTGAACTGGTTGAACACCGTCATCAGCACCATGCCGATGACGATCCAGATCGCGAGATTTTTGACGACGTTGTTCAAGGGACGAACTCCTAGATGATGCTACCCAGTGCTGCTTCAGAGCCCATTCTAGAGGCGTTTGTTCCGTGCGCCAAGAGGAAACGCGATCGAAAAAAACGATCGCGGCGACGTGACCATGCAATCACGCGCCGCGACCGTCCCGGCAAGACGCTCAGCGCTGCCGCGGACCACCTCCTCCTTTACCCCAGCGCATGAACTCCCGATCGAACACGTCACGCTGCGCGTCGTCGAGCTGGAGGTAAAACTTTTGCACCGCCTCGCGCAGGCTGCGTACTGCTTCGAGATGGGCCGCCAAGCGCTCCTCGCGTTCCTGCAGCCGTCCCAGCGCCGTCACGGGGCGCTGACTTTGCTCCCAGCGATAGGAGAAGAACCGTTCCCGGTGCGCGCTCCAGACGGCGAGGAGCTCCTCCCAGGCGGCGCGCTGCTCCGGGCGAAGGTTCAGCAACCCCTCCAGGCGCTTCACCTCGGCGTCGTGGCGCTGCTGCATACGTTCGCGCCATTGCTCTGGCGTCATCTGCGGGCGCACCGCCGGGCCGGCACCGGGCCCCGTCGGGGCGGACCCCATGGGGGCGGCAGGCGCCGGCTGCTGGGCAAACCCGGCTCCCGCCGCCCCAATCAGCGCCAGAGCGACGAGGCCGTGCCGCCAGCGGCGATTCAGACCGTTTTTCCTCATCCGAGCATCCATCATCGTTTTCTCCTCGTTGCGTTGCGTCCCTTGCGGACATGCTCATTAGAGCACGCAGCCGCCGTCCTCGCGCCTCATCAGCGTTTCGGCGTGTAACGTTTGTTATCGCCGACGATCGTATCTTTTTCCTTTGGGGGTGGAGTGCGCCATAATGCACTCGATGTCACATAGGAAGCCTCCCGATGGAGTCGACCTCTCACCTCGTCCTGGTCGATGACGACCATGAGTTTCGCCGCTTGCTCGCCGAAGATTTGCGACGACGCGGCTTTTCGGTCGAAGCGGTAGCCGACGCCGCCGCACTCGATGGGCTCTTGGCACAGCGTCTGCCCGATCTCATCGTACTCGACTGGATGCTACCCGGTGAAGACGGGCCCAGCGTGCTGCGCCGGCTGCGGGCCAATCCGCGCACCCAGGCAGTACCCGTACTGATGCTCACCGCGCGCAACGACGAGTTCGACCGTGTCTTTGGGCTCGAGATCGGTGCCGACGACTATCTCACCAAGCCCTTTCTTCCCCGTGAGCTCGAGGCGCGCATCAAGGCGATCCTGCGACGCACACGAGGCCCCGGCGCACAGCCCTCGCTCGCGCCGCGCCGCTGGCGCATCGGGCCGGTCGAATTCGACACCGTGGCACGAACCCTCACCCTACCGCATGGCACGGTCCAGCCGCTCACCGGGAGCGAGTTTGCCCTCCTGTCGCTCTTCGTACAGCACCCCAACGAAGTGCTCACCCGCGACTATCTCATGCGCGCCACGCGTGGGCGCGGCGCCGACGTGTTCGACCGTGCCATCGACATCGCCGTCAGCCGCCTGCGCGCCAAACTCGAGTTCAACCCCCAGGTACCGCGGGCCATCCGCTCGGTGCGCGGCCAAGGCTACGTGCTCGCCGCGCCGGTCGAATCGATCGAATGAGCCTGCTTCCCCTACTGTCTTTCGGCCGACGCTTGCGCACCCGACTCGCCTGGGTGGTCAGCGCCGCCGTCGTCGCCCTGTTTGCCCTGACCCTGGCCTTGCTCGCCTACCAAAGCCGGGCCGCAGCGGAAGTACGTCTGCAACGCGACGCCGCCCAAGCACTGGCGCGCGCCGTCGCGGTCATGGAAGCCCTGCCCTGGAGCGAGCGGCCCATGGCCGCTCAATATTGGGAATTCGCTCCCCTGATCGTCGCTCCGGCCGCGCCTCCCCCACAAGCCCGGCCGCTCCCCCTGCCGCCGGTATGGCATGAAACGCTCGCCAATCTCCTCTCGCTGGAAGACCTCTCTTTCTGGGAAATCGACACTGGGACCGGATCCCGCCGAGGGGCTACCATCATCCTCGAAGACGGCACCCCTTTGAGCGCCTTGCTCCCACCGGAGCCCCATCGTCCGCAACCCGACCTGCCCTGGCGCATCGTCACCGCGCTCGCACTCGCCGGGGTCGGGACCTGGCTCATCACGCTGTGGGCCTTGCGCCGGGTCACCTCCCCGCTCGAGCGGCTCATCGGCGCGCTCGAGACCTTTGCCACCCCTCGGGCGTCGGCCACGCCGCTGCCCGAACGCGGCCCCTACGAAGTCGTACTCACCGCCCGCACCCTCAACGCCCTGCGGGAACGCATCGAGCAGCTGCTCGCCGCCCGCACTGCCCTGCTCGCCGGTATCGCACACGACCTTCGCACGCCGCTCGCGCGCATACGCCTGCGCGTGGAAGTTCTGGCCGAGGACGAGACCCGCAGCGGGATCGAGCGCGATTTGGTAGACATGCAAAAGCTCATCGACCTCAGCCTCGACTATGCCCGCAGCCTCACCCCTCATCTCGAATACCAGAAGGTCGATCTCGACGAATTCGTCACCGATCTCGTCACCCTCTACCGTGAAAGCGGCGTGGAGATCGAAACCCTTCTGCCCGCTCCCCCCTTGTCGGCAACGCTCGACCCGGCAGCACTCGGGCGCATCCTCTCGAACCTGCTCGACAATGCCTCACGCTACGGCACTCGCGTGCGACTCACCTTGCGCCCCTCGGCGGAGCGAAGCTGCGAGTTCATCATCGAGGACGACGGTCCAGGCATCCCCAGCGAATCGAGACGCGCCGTACTGGAACCCTTCGTTCGGCTCGACCCTTCGCGCAATTACGACACCGGCGGCACCGGTCTGGGCCTGGCGATCGCCGTCAACCTGGCCCGCGCGATGAACGGCACGCTCGTGCTCGAGGATTCCGCACTGGGCGGTCTGGGCGCCCGCCTCGTGCTGCCCTGCGAGCCCGCGATGGGTTGCGGGGGCGGGCACGGATCGCTATAGTGAGCGTGTTCGTTCCCGAGGAACCGCACCGTGATCACCATCGAAGTCCGCGACGACCTCATCTCCGCCGCCGTGTTTGGCGAATTCACGCTCGAAGATTTCAAGGAATTCGAGGATGCGGTCGAATACCGCAACCGCTTCGGCGGCCCGGTGGACGTACTGTTCGACCTGCGCAACATGCTGGGGTTTACGATCGACGCCGCATGGGAAGAATTCCGCTTCGCCCGGCAGCATCCGTCCGACTTCCGTCGCATCGCCATCATCGCCGAAGACGACTGGCTTGCCATGCTGACCTGGCTCGAAAGCCTCTTTCTCGAAGCCGAGATTCAGGTTTTCGACACGGAGGAAGAAGCCCTCGCCTGGATTAGAGAGGGACGAGATGCGCCAGGCCACCCATGACGGCGTCGGCCCCATCCTCTCCGCTCGCTCGCTCGCCGAACACCTGGACGACCCTTCCTGGCGGGTGATCGACTGCCGACACGACCTCAGCGACCCGGCGCTCGGGCGTCGGGCCTGGGCGGAGTCCCACATCCCGGGGGCGATCTTCTGGCATCTGGACGAAGACCTCTCCGGCCCACGCACCGGCACCAACGGACGCCATCCCTTGCCGTCTTACGGTGATTTCGTCCGTTTCGTGGAGGCGTGCGGCATCATGCCCGAGACCCGGGTCGTCGTCTACGACGACGATGGCGGCATGTTCGCCGCCCGCGCCTGGTGGATGCTGCGCTGGATCGGGCATCGGCGCGTCGCCGTGCTCGACGGGGGCTGGAACGCCTGGCGCAGCGACAATCTGCCGTTCGACCGCAGCGTGCGGCAAGCCGCGCCGTGTACCTACCCGGCCGCGCCCGAGCCGTGCATGCCCACCGTCACCGCCGACGAACTCCTCGCCCAACTCGGAACGGGCCGCTTCCTCATCCTCGATGCCCGCAGTCCCGACCGCTATCGCGGCGAGAACGAGGCGCTCGACCCGGTCGCGGGGCACATCCCCGGCGCCGTCAACCGTTTCTATCGCCTCAACCTCGACGAACACGGCCGGTTCCGTCCGCCCGAGGCACTGCGCGCCGAGTTCGCGGCGCTCCTTGCCGGCCGAGATCCCTCCGAAGTGGTGCATCAATGCGGCTCCGGCGTCACCGCCTGCCACAACCTGATGGCGATGGAATGGGCGGGCCTTTGCGGCTCGCGCCTCTATCCCGGCTCGTGGAGCGAGTGGTGCGCCGATCCGCGCCGCCCCATCAAGCAGGGCCCAGAGCCCTGAAAGCACCGCGCAACGCCGCCATGCCGCGGCGCAGCAGGTCGTTCGCGGCGCCCTTTACTCCGGCACGTCGACACGCACCACTTCCGGCAAGGCCCGACCGAGGAAACGCTCCGCGATCGTTTGAAAGCGCAGGGGCACGTCGGTGACGTAGAAACGATGCCGGGGAGCGGAACCGGTGCCGGCGCGCAGGCCCTCTTCGCGATCGAGCCCCCGGGCGGCCTGCTCGGCCGTGGTCACGGCCGAATCGACGATGCGCACCCGCGGTCCGGCGATGTCGGCGAGCACCGGCTTGAGCAAAGGATAATGGGTGCAACCGAGCACGAGGGTGTCCACCCCCTCGGCGAGCACCGGCTTGAGGTACTCCTCGGCGGTGAGGCGCGTGACCGGATGGTCGAGCCAGCCTTCTTCCACCAGCGGCACGAAGAGGGCACAGGCTTGTGAATGCACCCGCACATCGCCGCGCAGCGCATGAATGCGAAGCGCATAGGTGTTGCTGTTGATGGTGGTCGGCGTACCGATCACGCCCACCGTGGCGTTGCGCGTGGCCGCCACCGCCGCCCGGGCGCCGGCCTCGATCACGTCGAGCACCGGCACGTTCGGTCCGGCGAGCGTGCGCACCACTTCCTGCGCCACCGCCGCCATGGTGTTGCACGCCACGATCAGCATCTTCACGTCCTGCGCGAGCAGGAAACGGGTGAGCTGGGCCGCGTAACGCGCGATGGTGTCCGGCGACTTGATCCCATAGGGCACGCGCGCCGTGTCGCCGAAATAGACGATGGATTCGAACGGTAGCCGCTCCATGAGCGCGCGCACCACGGTCAGGCCGCCCACGCCGGAATCGAACACCCCGATGGGGCGATCCGCCTTCGTCATCCTGTGCCTTCCCTGCAAAAGCGCGAGTGTAGCACCGCCCTTCAAGACACTCCATGCCGCGCGAGCGCCCAGGCGACATGCTCACGCACCAGGGCGGAGGGATGCTCGCGCCGTGCCATGAGCGCCGCCACCACCTCCGGACTCGTGGGGGCGTTGCCCAGGGCCACGGCCAGGTTGCGCAGCCACCGTTCCCAACCGATGCGCCGTATCGGACTGCCGGCGAACTTTTCCAGGAACTCGCCCTCGCTCCAAGCAAAGAGCGAAGTGAGCATCGGAGCATCCAGCCCGTGGCGCGGCGCGAATTCCGGCAGATCCACGCGCCGCGCGAAGCGGTTCCACGGGCAGACGAGCTGGCAATCGTCGCAGCCGTAGATGCGGTTGCCGATCGCCGGACGCAATGATTCGGGAATCGACCCGGGATGCTCGATGGTCAAATAAGAGATGCAACGGCGCGCGTCCAGGCGATAGGGAGCCACGATCGCCCCGGTCGGGCATAGGTCGATGCAGCGCGTGCAGCGCCCGCAGTGCGGCGCAACCGGCTCGTCGGCCGGCAAAGGCCAGTCGGTGAAGATCTCGCCGAGAAAGAAGAAGGACCCTTCCTCGCGACTCAACGAGAGCGTATGCTTGCCGCGCCAGCCGAGCCCGGCACGCTCGGCGAGCGCCACCTCCATCACCGGCGCCGAATCGACGAAGACCCGCCCCCGATGCGGCCCCATCGCCTCCATGAAAGCAAGGAGCTTTGCCAAGCGAGAGCGCACCGCTTTGTGGTAATCCCGCCCCAGGGCATAGCGCGACACGTAGCCGAGCCCCGGGTCGGCGAGCACGTCCTGCGCCGGAGCCGCATCCGCCGGCCAATAGGGGAAGCGCAAGGAGATCACCCGCACCGTGCCCGGCACCAGTTCTGCCGGACGCGCACGCAAAAGGCCATGCCGGCGCATATAATCCATCTCACCGTGGAAGCCGGCCTCCAGCCAGGCGAGCAGGCCCGGCTCGCACTGCGACAAATCGGGCTCGGCCACCCGCATCGCCGAAAACCCCAAAGAGGCAGCCGCCTCAGCGATCGCGCGTTTGCGCGCCTGCCAATCGACCAAGTTCGTCATCTCCACAAACGCCCCATGTCCCTGCCTCGTGAAACTTCAACCCTCACCCTATCGCTCAGCGACGAGCACGCCACGGCAGTGCTCGCCGAACGCCTGGCTCCCTGCCTTGCTCCTGGCTGGGTCGTTCACCTCGTCGGCCCTCTGGGTGCGGGCAAGACCACTTTCGTCCGCGCCCTCTTGTACGCTCTGGGACACACCGGTCCCGTCAAGAGCCCCACCTACGGGCTGGTTGAACTTTATCCTGTTTCTGGATTAAACTTGTACCACTTTGATTTTTATCGGTTCGCGACGCCGGAGGAATTCTACGCCGCGGGGCTGGAGGAATACTTCGACGGCACGGGAGTTTGTCTCGTCGAATGGCCGGAAAAAGCCGCACCACTCGCCCCCGGAGCCGATCTGACGATCACGATCGAACCACGACCAGACGGCAGCCGTGAAGTTCGGCTCACCGCCTCGACCCCGAGGGCTCGCCAATGTCTGAACCGCCTCGCCGCACCATGACACCCATACCCGCAACGGCCCCTCGGCGCCGTTTCCTCGGACAGGCCGGCGCCCTCCTGGCCGCCTTCACCCTCACGCCCCATCTGGCCAGGGCACAAGGAACGACCTTCGTCGCCGTGCGCGCCTGGCCGGCCGAAGATTACACGAGGATCACCCTCGAAGCGAACCAGCCGCTGCATTTCGAGTACCTTTTCGTCCCCGACCCCGACCGACTCGTGATCGACCTGCCCGGCATGAGCATCGACGAGGTGCTCAAGAGCCTGCCGGACAAGATCGCGGCCGACGACCCCAACATTCATGGCGTGCGCATCGGTCAGTTTCGTCCCGACGTGGTGCGCGTGGTCATCGACCTCAAACGGCAGGCCGAACCGCAGATTTTCACCCTCGATCCGGTGGCCCAGTACCGCCACCGGCTGGTCATCGACGTCTATCCCAAAACGCCGCGCGACCCCATCGAGGCCCTGCTTGCCGAGCTCGACGGCAAGCGAGCGGCCACCTCGCCCACGGCGGCATCCTCCGGGCCGAGCGCAACGCCCGATCTCACCGCTTCAGCCCCTCCCCGGACCAAAGGCGTCCCGGCCAAGGCTCGGGCCTCGGGCGGTGCCCCCTACGTGATCGTGATCGATCCCGGCCACGGCGGCGAGGACCCGGGAGCGATCGGCCGTTTCGGCACCCGCGAAAAAGACGTGACCCTGGCCATCGCGCGCCGACTCAAACGCATCATCGATGCCCAACCCAATCTACGTTGCGCCCTGACCCGTGACGGAGACTATTTCGTTCCCCTGGGCGAGCGCGTACGGCGAGCCCGCAGGGCCCAGGCTGACCTCTTCGTTTCCATCCATGCCGACGCCGTGGCCTCCTCGGGACCGCGCGGCAGCTCCGTCTATGTGCTGAGCAATCGCGGCGCCTCGAGCACCACCGCACGTTGGCTCGCCAACAAAGAAAACCAGGCCGACCTCATCGGGGGTATCAATCTGGGGCAACAGAACGAGCACGTCGCCAAGACCTTGCTCGATCTTTCGCTCACGGCGACCATGCAGGATTCCGCCCAGCTCGGGCGCCACGTCCTTACCGCCCTCGGACAAGTCAATACGTTGCACAAACGCGACATCGAATACGCTAACTTCGCCGTGTTGCGCAATCCGGACGTTCCGGCCATACTGGTCGAGACCGCCTTCATCAGCAACCCGGAGGAAGAGCGGCGCCTGAAAGATCCAAAATACCAAGAGAAACTGGCGCAGGCGATCCTCAAGGGGCTGCAGCGCCACCTCGAGACCACGGCTCCGACCCCCCGCTTGCTGATCGCCGCCCGCGAGGGAAGGGGCTGAAAAGACGGCGTTTCGCTGCTCAGCCGATATAATCAAAGTTTTTT
>JAQUGB010000001.1:42277-45212 GCA_028684345.1 Tepidiphilus sp.
GGCGAAAAGCTGGGTCGTGCACTCGGCTTTCCCACCGCCAACATTCCCTTGTCTGCGCGCCGGCTCGCCCCGCCGGGCGTCTATGTCTGCAGCGTCGCGGGGCTTGCCGCCTCGCCGCTGCCCGCGGTGGCCAACATCGGCCTGCGCCCGACCGTGGGCGGGCTCACGCCGCGGCTCGAAGTCCATCTGCTCGACTGGCACGGCGAATGCTACGGCCGCCGCCTGTGCGTCGCCTTTTTCCACAAACTGCGCGAGGAACGCAAATTCGCCGGCCTGGACGCCCTGCGCGCCCAGATCGCCGAAGACGTCGTCCATGCCCGCCAATGGCATCGGCACCACGGTGCAGCGTTCCCCCTGACCGAGGATCATCCATGACCGACTACCGCGCCACGCTCAATCTGCCCGACACCCCCTTCCCCATGCGCGCCAACCTCGCCAAGCGCGAACCCGGCTGGATCGCGCAATGGCAGCAGAAAAAGCTCTATCGCAAGATCCGCGAGGTCTGCCGCGGGCGGCCCAAGTTCGTGCTGCACGACGGCCCGCCTTACGCCAACGGCGATATCCACATCGGGCACGCGGTCAATAAGATCCTCAAGGACATCATCGTACGCTCGAAGACGCTAGCCGGGTTCGATGCCCCCTACGTCCCGGGCTGGGACTGCCATGGCCTGCCGATCGAACACCAGATCGAAAAACTCCACGGCAAACACCTGCCGCCGGACGAGGCCCGCCGCCGCTGCCGCGAATACGCCGCCGAGCAGATCCAGCGTCAGATGAAGGATTTCATCCGGCTGGGCGTGCTGGGCGACTGGGACAACCCCTACCTCACGATGAACTTCGCCAACGAAGCGAACGAAATCCGGGCGTTGGGCAAAATCTACGAGCGGGGTTACCTCTACAAGGGGCTCAAACCCGTCAACTGGTGCTTCGACTGCGGCTCGGCCCTGGCGGAAGCCGAAATCGAGTACGCCGAACGCACCTCGCCGGCGATCGACGTCGGCTTCCCCCTCGAAGATCCCGCCGAGCGCACGCGCCTCGCCCACGCCTTCGGCCTGAGCGAGCCGCCGCAGAGGCCGATCCATGCCGTGATCTGGACCACGACGCCGTGGACGATCCCCGCCAACCAAGCGATCAACGTGCACCCCGAAGTCGTCTATGAACTGGTGGCGACGCCCCGCGGCGCCCTCATCCTCGCCGCGGCGCTGCGCGAACAGGCACTCGCACGCTACGGGCTCGAGGGGCAGGTGCTGGGCGCGGCACACGGCGCGGCGCTCGACCGGCTGCGTTTCCGCCACCCTTTCTATGCCCGCGACAGCCTGGTGATCGCGGCCGATTACGTCGATACCTCCACCGGCACGGGTCTGGTGCATTCGGCGCCGGCCTACGGCGTCGACGACTTCCTCACCTGCCTCAAGGCCGGCATGCGCCAGGAAGACATCCTCATGCCGGTGCGCGGCGACGGGACCTATGATCCTGCGCTCCCCTTCTTCGGCGGGCTTTCGATCTGGGACGCGAACCCGAAGATCGTCGCCAAGCTCGAAGAAGTCGGATCGCTCTTCGCCCACGCGCCGATCCGCCACAGCTACCCCCACTGCTGGCGCCACAAGAGCCCGACGATCTATCGCGCCACCGGCCAGTGGTTCATCGCCATGGATACGATACCCGGTCGCGCCCTACCCGACGGCGAGACCCTGCGCGACAAGGCCTTGCGTGGCGTGGAGGCTACGCGCTTCTATCCGGCCTGGGGCCAGGCGCGGCTGCATGCCATGATCGCCAATCGTCCCGACTGGTGCATCTCGCGCCAACGCAACTGGGGCGTGCCGATCGCCTTCTTCGTCGACAAGACCACGGGCGAGCCGCACCCAGCTACGGCGCAGCTCATCGAAGAGGTCGCCCGGCGCGTCGAGCGCGAGGGGATCGACGCCTGGTTCCGGCTCGACCCCCGCGAACTGCTCGGCGAGGAAGCGGATCGCTACGAGAAAGTGCTCGACACGCTGGACGTATGGTTCGACTCCGGCACCACCCACGTACACGTGCTGCGCGGCTCGCATCCCGAGCTGGGGCATCCGGCCGACCTGTACCTCGAGGGATCCGATCAGCACCGCGGCTGGTTCCATTCGTCGCTGCTCACCGGCTGCGCCATCGACGGGCATCCCCCCTACCGGGGGCTGCTCACGCACGGATTCGTCGTCGACGGCCAAGGGCTGAAGATGTCGAAATCGCGCGGCAACGTCGTCGCACCGCAGCAGGTGGCCGACACGCTCGGCGCCGAGATCCTGCGCCTATGGGTCGCCGCCACGGATTATTCCGGCGAACTCACCATCTCCAAAGAAATCCTCGACCGCGTCGTCGAGGTTTATCGTCGGCTGCGCAACACCCTGCGCTTCATGCTCGCCAACGTGGCCGACTTCGAGCACGCGCGCGACGCGGTTCCGGTGGAAGACATGGTGGAGCTCGACCGCTACGCCCTGCTGCGCCTGGCGCGCCTACAGGCGCAGGTCTGCGCCGACTACGAGCGTTTCGAATTCCACAAGGTGGTGCAGGCGCTGCAGAACTACGCCGCCGAGGAACTGGGCGCCTTCTATCTCGATGTCCTCAAGGATCGCCTCTACACGACGCCTGCCGATGGCCTGCCCCGGCGCTCGGCGCAGACGGCGATTCATCACATCCTGCACGCTTTCGTGCGCCTGATGGCGCCGGTGCTCGCTTTCACCGCCGAAGAGATCTGGACCTACCTCACCGGCAGCGACGACGACAGCGTGATGCTGCACACCTGGCACGAGATTCCGGAAGTTGCTGACGCCGAAGCGATCGAGCGGCGCTGGGCGATCGTGCTCGAGACGCGCGAGGCGGTCAACAAGGCGATCGAGGCGGTGCGCATGCAAGGCCGCATCGGTCCTTCGCTGCAAGCCGAAGTCACGATCCGCGCCCACGG
>JAQUGB010000214.1 GCA_028684345.1 Tepidiphilus sp.
CATTCTGGCAGGATCTGGAAGCGCGCCATCGCCTGCTGGGGGGGGATCGCAGCCGCCCCATCCTGCCGCCGGACTCCCTCTTTCTCGATGGCGAAGCGTTTTACACCGCCCTGAAAACGGTGCCGCGATTCGAGCTGCGCGGCGAAGGTGGCGAAGCCGAAGAGGCCCGCACCCCACCGCCGGCGGCGATCGATGCGCGCGCTCCCAAGCCCCTTGCGGCATTACAGGAAGCGGTGCATGCCGCCACTGCGGCGGGCGAACGGGTGCTCCTGGTCGTCCAGACGCCGGGACGACGCGAAACGTTGCTCGAGCGGCTGCGCGAAGCGGGATTGGAGCCGGCACTCGTCGAACATTGGCAAGCCTTCCTCGCCGGCGAAGCCCCGCTCGCGCTCACCGTCGGACCGCTCGAGCGCGGGTTTGCACTCCCTGCCGCGCGGCTCCTCGTCTATGGCGAGGGCGAGCTCTTCGCCACCGGCTCCAAACCCCGCAGCCGGCGCCAGACGAGCAAAGCCACCACGCCCGAAGGCTGGATCAAGGATCTCTCCGAACTCACGCCCGGCGCGCCGGTGGTGCATGAAGAGCACGGCATCGGTCGCTACCTGGGGCTCGTGCGCATGCCGCTGGGAGCGGACGAGGGCGAATTCCTCCAGCTCGAATACGCCGGCGGCGACAAGCTCTACGTACCCGTAGCCCAATTGCACCTCGTGTCGCGCTATCTCGGCGCCGACCCCGAGCACGTCGAGCTGCACCGCCTCGGCTCCGGCCAATGGGAAAAGGCCAAACGCAAGGCCGCCGAGCAGGCGCGAGACACCGCCGCCGAGCTGCTCGCGCTCTACGCCCAGCGCGCCGCGCGTCCCGGCATCGCCTTCGGATTCGACGAACGCGACTACGAGGCTTTCTGTGCCGGATTCCCCTTCGAGACCACGCCGGACCAGCAGGCGGCCATCGACGCCGTACTCGCCGACATGCGCTCCGGCAAACCCATGGATCGGCTCGTGTGCGGCGACGTCGGCTTCGGCAAGACCGAGGTGGCGCTGCGCGCCGCCTTCGCCGCCGTGGCGAGCGGCAAACAGGTGGTGATCCTCACCCCCACGACGCTCCTTGCCGAGCAGCACTTCCAGACCTTTTCCGACCGCTTCGCCGACTGGCCGGTGCGCATCGCCGAACTCTCGCGCCTGCGCTCGGCAAAGGAGCAGAAAGAAGCCTTGGCGGGACTGGCCGAGGGCCGCATCGACATTGCCATCGGCACGCACCGGCTACTGCAGCCCGATGTGCGCTTCGCCCGCCTGGGGCTGGTGATCATCGACGAGGAGCACCGCTTCGGCGTGCGGCAGAAAGAGGCGATGAAGCGACTGCGCCAGGAAGTCGACGTCCTCACCCTCACCGCCACGCCCATCCCGCGCACGCTGGGCATGGCGCTCGAGGGCTTACGCGACTTCTCCGTCATCGCCACCGCCCCCCAGAAGCGCCTCGCGGTAAAGACCTTCGTCGCCCCCCGCTCCGAGGGGCTCATCCGCGAGGCGGTGCTGCGCGAATTCAAGCGCGGCGGGCAGGTGTATTTCGTGCATAACGAAGTGCGTACGATCGAGAACGTGCGCGAAGAACTCGAGCGCCTGCTGCCGATGGCGCGCATCGTGGTGGGCCACGGACAGATGTCCGAGCGCGAGCTCGAGCGCGTCATGCGCGACTTCACGCACCAGCGCGCGAATCTGCTGCTGTGCACCACCATCATCGAGACTGGCATCGACATCCCCACGGCCAACACCATCCTGATCGACCGTGCCGACCGTTTCGGGCTCGCCCAGCTGCACCAATTACGCGGACGGGTCGGACGCAGCCACCATCAAGCCTACGCCTATCTCCTCACCGACCCACACGTCAAACCCAGCGCCCAGGCGCAGAAGCGGCTCGAAGCCATCGCCCAGCTCGAAGATCTCGGCTCGGGCTTCTATCTGGCGATGCACGACCTGGAGATCCGCGGCGCGGGCGAAGTCCTCGGGGAAGAGCAATCGGGCGAAATCCAGCGCGTGGGGTTCTCCCTCTACAGCCGCATGCTGGAAGAAGCCGTACGCCGGCTCAAGAGTGGACAAGAGCCGGGCGATCTCACCCGCCCCTTCCGCACCGTGGCCGAGATCAACCTACACGCCCCAGCGCTGCTACCCGACGATTACTGCCCGGACGTGAGCGTGCGGCTCGAGCTCTACAAACGGCTCGCCGACGCCGACAGCGACGCGGCGCTGCAAGAGCTCACCGAAGAGCTCGTCGACCGTTTCGGGCCGCTGCCGCCGCAGACGCGCACGCTGGTGGCCACCCACCGCCTGCGGATCGCCCTCGCCCCCTGGGGCGTCACCAAGGTCGATGCGAGCGAAAAAAGCCTCAGCGTGCAATTCTCGCCGGACGCCCCCGTCGATCCGGCCAAGGTGGTCGCGCTCATCCAGCACGATCGCAGTGTCAAGATGGTCGGACCCGACCGGCTGGTGCAGACCCGCCCCACCGCCGACGTAGACTCGCGCGTGCGCGCGGTGCGCGAGCTCGTCGCCCGCGTGCTCGCTCCACGGGCGATCGAAACCGTATAATTCCCTTTTTGGCAGGACGCACGGACCCATGAGCAACCCACTGCTGGAAAACACCAACATCGAGCGCTTCGATCCCATGCCCTCGCCGGCCGAGATCAAGGCGCAGCACCCCCTGAGCGAGCGCGCCGCGGCCACCGTGACGCAGGCGCGCCAGACCCTCGTCGACATCCTCGAGCGGCGCGATCCGCGGCTCTTCGTCGTCGTCGGCCCCTGCTCCATCCACGACCCCGTCGCCGGGCTCGACTACGCCAAACGGCTCGC
>JAQUGB010000215.1 GCA_028684345.1 Tepidiphilus sp.
CGCGTCGTCATCCTCGACGAAGTGCACGCGTACGATGTCTACACCGGCGGCCTGATCGCGCATCTCTTGCGCTGGCTGAAGCGCATGGGCTGCGCCGTGATCCTGCTCTCGGCCACGCTGCCGCGTGCCAAACGCCAAGAACTCCTCGCCGCCTGGGGTGTCGCCGAGAATGAGGAAACCGCCTATCCGCGTGTCTTGCTGGCCGAAGGGGGGCGGATCTCATCCCAGACGATCACCGCCCGCGAGCAGGCGCCGATCGCGCTGCGCGCGCTTTCCGAGTCGCTCGAATCCACCGCCGAGACGGCGCGGAATCTGACGGTCGAGGGCGGCTGCATCGCCGTCATCGTCAACACCGTCGACCGCGCACAAACCCTTTACTCGATGCTCGAAGATACGGTCGGAGATGCGGCCGAGGTGCTGCTCTACCACGCGCGCTTTCCCGCCGACCAGCGCCAGGCGATCGAGAAAAAGGTGCTTGCGCATTTCGGCAAAGAATGCGAGCGGCCCGAACGCGCGATCCTCATCGCTACACAGGTCGCGGAACAGAGCCTCGACGTCGATTTCGACGCCATGATCACCGACTTGGCCCCCGTCGACCTCGTGCTGCAACGCGCCGGGCGCCTGCATCGGCACCCGCGTCAGCGCCCCGAAGCGCATCGGGAGCCGGTGCTCTACGTGGCCGGTCTGGCCGGCGAGGCACCTCCCGATCTCACCGCGACGCGCTGGAAGTACGTCTATCAGCCCTACATTTTGCTGCGCAGTTGGCAGCAGTTGCGCAAGCAACCCGTCATTCGGCTGCCTCACGACATCGACCCCTTGGTGCAGGCGGTCTATGACGCTGCACCAGCGGATGAGGGCGCGGAGGTGGCGACGGTGCAGGATCAGGATGCGGCCTATGGCCAATACCTCGCCGAGATGCAGGAAATGCGCCAGCGGATGCACAACGTCGCGCTCGATGCCGACGCGCCCGATCTTTTCGCGCTCATCGACATCCCGCAAGCGCGCGAAGCCGGCGAAGGGGGGCTCGAAGTCGTCACGCGTCTGGGCGAAGAAAGCCTTGCCGTGGTGCCGCTGTGGGTCAACGAAGCCGGTTGGCGCGAGCGCCCGGATGCGCCGCCTTTCGATCCGCAGCGCCCGCTCGAGCGCAACCGCGCGCGGGCCGTCTACGCACGTCAGCTGCGCGTCTCACGCAAGGTACTCATCGAAGCCCTGAAAGCGCAAGCAAGGCCGCCGGCGTTCGCCGAATCCCCGTATCTGCGCGACCTCTACCCATTGATTCTCGATGACGAAAGCAAGACAATGGTAGGAAACCTGCAAGTGCGGCTCGATCCCTGTCTGGGGTTGGTCTATGAGAAGGAGGAGACGTGAACCATTTGGCGCGCTACAACCTAATCGACGAAGCCTGGATTCCCGTACGTGGGCAGGATGGACAAAGCCGCACGGTGGGCTTGGCCGAGTTGTTCCGCCATGCTCATATCATCCGAGACCTCGACGAACCCAGCCCCGCCAACCGCGTGGCGCTCTACCGCCTGCTGCTCGCCATCCTGCACCGCGCCTCAAGTGCGCGTTTCGGATCATGGGCCCGGCAGGAGCGCCGACGTTGGCGACGTGAAGGATTGCCGACCGACGCCGTACTCGATTATCTCGAACACTGGCGCGAGCGTTTCTGGCTCGTGCACCCCGAGCATCCCTTCATGCAGGTGGCGGCGCTCGCGCACCATCCGGACACGAAAGACAAGAAAAAATCCGTCTTGCACCTTGCCTTGTTGGGTAACGACGGTTTTCTCTTCGATCACCGCAAGACGGCGACCTTGCCATGGCCAGACGCCTTGCGCGACATGCTGGGGTTGTTCAGTTTTACGCCAGGCGGTTTGATCAAAATCCTCAAGACTTCCGACAACGCCGGGCCGCTCGCCAACAGTGCCGCTTTTTTGGCGCTGGGCGCGAACCTGAGCGAGACACTGTTGCTCAACCTGGGCCCGGCACACCCCAACCAGAACGATCTGCCCGCTTGGGAAAAGGTGCCGCCCGCGATCAAAGACCTCACCGCGCCCGCCACCTTGGCCACTGGCCCGAACGATCGCTACACCCGTCAGTCGCGGGGTGTCTTGCTCGACGTGGACGATGAGGGGCGGGTGAGCGAACAGTGGTTCGCTCCGGGGCTTGCCTTGCAAGACGACCCCCATGCGCCCGATCCGATGGTGGCACAGCGCATGAGCAAAGACGGCAAGACGATTTTACGCGTGCGTTTCGACGATGGCCGTGCACTGTGGCGCGATTTGCCCAGCCTCACGGCGGACGCAAAAGAAAAGGCTCCTGCCGTGTTGCGCCACGCGGCCGACATCACGGACGAAGAGGAAGTACTGCATGTGCTTGCGGCCGGATTGGCCAGCGATCAGGCCAAACTCGAACGCGTCCGCATGGAATTGTTACGCCTGCCGCACGCCCTGCTCTCGGTCGAGGCGGCTGCGGCACAGTTGCGGGAAGACGTGGCGGCCGCCGAAGCCTTGCACGACAAGCTGCGCGCTTTGGCCGCGCGCGTCGTCGCGCTCACCCAGCCCGACCCCGAGCACAAGGAAACGCGCGAGAAAGCCCGCAATCGCGTGGCGCAAAGTCCGCTTGCGGACGTCTATTTCACCCATCTCGAACAGCGTTTGCCCTCCTTGATGGCGGCCTACGCCGCCAACGACTGGGGAGCGGCGCATCGTCTCTGGCAGAACGCCATGACCGAGGCCGCGCACGCCTTCTGGCACGAACTAGGCATCCTGCTCTCCGACACGCCGCGCGC
>JAQUGB010000216.1 GCA_028684345.1 Tepidiphilus sp.
GCCGATCACGCTCGACGGGGAAACGGTGCTGGTCTCTTTTCAGCGGGACGTCACCGAGCTGCGGCGGACACGGGAGGCGCTGGACGAAGAACGCGCCCGCCTGGACGGTTTTCTGCGCGCGAGCCCCGCCGTGCTCTACGTGGTTCCGGCCACCGGCACCACCCAACCCCTCTTCGTGAGCGACAACGTCAAGGACCTGCTGGGCGAGATCGGGGTGGATCCCTGCTCCGATCCGCATTGGTGGTTGGAGCGCACCCACCCCGAGGATCGCGACGCGGTGCAGCGCACGCTCGACTTCCGCCGCTGGCCCGACGACACGCTCCTGCGCCGCTACCGTCTGCGCCATGCCGACGGCCACTACGTCTGGGTGGAAGACAAAGTCACCCTCGTGCGCGACGCTCGAGGCCGGCCGCAGTTTCTCAGCGGCGCCCTGCTCGACGTCAGCCGCGAGGCCAAGCAAAGAGCGTTGCTCGACAAACTCGCCCGCCACCTGCCCGGCGTCATCTACGTCTTAAAGCGCACGCCGGACGATCACATGTCCTTCCCCTATGCGAGCGAAGGCATGCGCCGCATCTGCGGCATCGACCCGGAAGCGGTGCGCGAAGACGCCACGCCCTTCTTCGCCTCGGTGCACCCCGAAGACCAGACGGCGATGATGGAAACATCCGACCATTCCGTGGCCACGCTCGAACCCTGGCGGCTCCTCTACCGGCACGTGCACCCCGACGGGCGCATCGTCTGGGCCGAGGGCGAAGCCACCCCCGAGCGCCAGCCCGACGGATCCACCCTGTGGTACGGCTTCATCGCCGACGTCACCGCGCGCGTCGAGGCCGAGCGCAAGCTGCGCGAGCAGGAAGCCCTCTACCGTACCGTGCTCGACAACCTCCAGGAAATCTACTACGTGGCCGAAGTCACCCCCGAGGGGTTCCGCTTCCGCACTGGCAACGCCAAGCTCTACGAGCTGTTCGGCCTGTCGCCCGAGCGCTGGATCGGCGCGAGCCCCCGCGAGCTCTTTCCACCGCAGACCGCCGAACACATCGAAAAGAATCTCCGACGCAGTCTGGAGGAAGGACGGACCCTGCGCACCGAGACCGCGATGGCTACCGCCCACGGCTGGCGCGAGTTCTCGGCCTCCATCACCCCCCTGTTCGACGAAAACGGCCGGGCACGCTACCTCGTCGGCCTGGTGATGGACGTCACCGAGTACAAGCGCGCCATCCGCTCTGCCCATGAGGCCTCGAGGATCGCCGCCGAGCGAGCGCAGACCCTCGGGACGCTGCTCAATTCCGTCGGCGAAGGCATCTTCGGCATCGACACGGACGGGGCGATCGTCTTCTGGAATCCGGCGGCACAGCGCATCCTCGGCTACCGCGCCGAAGAAGTCCTCGGGCTCGACGCCCACCAGACGATCCACGGCCAGAGCCCCGACGGCACGCCCCATCCGCGCCAGGAATGTCCCGTGCTGTGGGCCTTGCTGGAAAACCGCCTCATCGAACGGGTGGAAACTCACTTCTGCCACCGCGACGGGCACCTCATCCCCGTGCTGCTCACCGCCGCGCCCGTGCCGGGCTATGGCGCCGGGGTCGTCTTCACCGACATCACGCAGCTCAAGTCCCTCCAGGAAGAACTGCAACACCAGGCCGAGACCGATCCCCTCACGGGCCTCGCCAATCGCCGCCGGTTTTTCACCGCCCTGCTGCTTGCCGGCGAACGCGTGGCCCGCAAAGGAGACCGTTGTGCCGTCCTGATGCTCGATCTCGATCACTTCAAAGCGGTGAACGACCGCTACGGGCACGCCGTAGGCGATGCCGTGCTGCGCTCCTTTGCCGAGATCCTGCGCGATTCGCTGCGCAGCACCGATCTTCCCGCCCGCATCGGCGGCGAAGAATTCGCCGTGCTCCTGCCGCACACCGATCTCGGCGGCGCGCTGCTGCTCGCCGAGCGCATCCGCCGCGCCGTGGCCTCCCACTGCCGCGTGCCCCAACACCCCGAACTGCGCATGACGGTAAGCATCGGCGCCAGCGAACTGCTGCCCGAAGACCCCTCCCCCGAAGTCGCCCTCGCGCGCGCCGACGCCGCCCTCTATCGCGCCAAGCAGGCCAGGCGCAACCGGGTGGTGGCAACCAGCCTAGATGACGACAGCTCCGCCCTTCCGTGAGCGCACGAACGCTCATGATCGGCCCGGTGAATTCCATGACCTCAGGCATCTCTTCCACTGAAACTGCACGCCTAGCCGCCCTGGAGCGACTGCAGATTTTCGGCACCGCCCCTGAATCCCGTTACGACCTGATCGCCAAATTCGCAGCGCGCTTCCTGCAAGCGCCCATCGCCCTACTCTCCTTCATCGATGCCGACACGCTCTGCGCCAAGGCGCGCACGGGCATCGACCTGGATCGCCTGCCGCGGCACCAGACCTTCTGCGCGTATGCCCTCGACGCCCCCGAAAATCGCCTGCTGCTCGAAAACACGCGCCAGGATCCGCGTTTCGCCGACCATCCGCTCGTCGCCGGCCCGCCCGGCATCCGTTTCTACGCCGGCTACCCGATCCGGATCGACGGTCAGGCCGTGGGCACCCTGTGCGTGATGGACACCAAACCACGCACCCTCACGGAGGAGGAACGAGAAACTCTGGGCGAGCTCGCCGCCATGGCCGAGAAACTGCTCATGGCCCGCCTGCAGGCGTTCGAATACCGCGAGGCCATGAACCGGCAGGAAGCCTTGGCAAACGAGTTGCAGGCGATCCTCGAGACCGCCGCCGGCATCATCCGCATCGACACCCGCGGGCG
>JAQUGB010000217.1 GCA_028684345.1 Tepidiphilus sp.
CTCATTGGCGCCTTGCAACGCGAGGCAAATGATGTCTCGGTTCGCGCGCAGAAGATCGAGCGGCAGGCCGAGGAGGTGCAGGAGCGCATCGCCGTTCAGGCCGACGACACCCAGGCGGTGGCCGCCGCGATGGAGGAATTCAGCGTTGCCCTCAATCAGCTCGCGCAGCACATGCGCGAGACGGCGCAGCGCGCTCAGGCGTCCATGGAGAAATCGGACGAAGGGGCAGCGACGATCGCCGCGGCGATCGAAGGGATGAACCAGATCGCGCAGATCGTGGAAACGGCGGCCGAACGCATTCGCACTTTGGAAGGTTTTTCCCAGCAGATCTCGACCATCGTGGCCACGATCCGTGAGATTGCGGATCAGACGAATCTTCTCGCCTTGAACGCCGCCATCGAGGCGGCGCGGGCTGGCGAGCAGGGACGCGGCTTCGCCGTAGTGGCCGACGAGGTGCGCAAGCTCGCCGAGCGCACGGGTAACGCGACGCAAGAGATCGGGGATATGATCGCCAAGATCCAGCATGCCACGTCTGAAGCGGTTGCCGGAATGGATGAAGGGGTGGACGAAGTGCGGCAAGGGGTGGAACACGCGCGGCTGGCGCGCAGCGCGATCGACGAAATTCGTCGGGAGTCGCTCGAGACGACGCGTGCGGTGCAAGAAGTGGACCAGGCGCTGGAGCAGCAGACCGAGGCGGTACACACGATCGCTCAGCGAGTGGAGCGCATCGCCGGTAGCGCCGAAGCGTCGGCCGCGGCGGCCAAAGACAGTGAAGCCGAAGCCAAGGCCCTGCAGGCCGCCGTTTCGGCCTTGCGGCAACGGGCAGATCACTTCAAGGTGTGATCATGGCCCCGCGATGGATGCGTTGGACGCGCTTGACGTGGCACAGCAACTCGTAGGAGATGGTGCCGGCGGCGCGGGCCACCTCGTCGACCGACACGGTCTTGCCCCATAGCTCCACGATCGCGCCTTGGCCGACGTCTTCAGGCAGGGGGGAGAGATCGACGGTGAGCATGTCCATCGAGATGCGACCGATGAGCCGCGTGCGCCAGCCTTCCACCGCCACGGGCGTGCCGGTAGGGGCATGCCGCGGATAACCGTCGGCGTAGCCGATGGCGACCAGGCCGACGCGGGTTGGCCGTTCGGCGACGAAAGTGGCGCCATAGCCCAAGGCTTCGCCAGGGGCGAGCCAACGGGTGGCGATCACACGGCTGCTGAGGGTCATTACGGGCCTCAAGTCGCGGACTAGCTCGGGGTCGGCATGGGGAAGCAGTGGATTGCCGCCATAGAGCAGGATTCCCGGTCGTGCCCAGTCACCGCGCCCCTGTGGCCAGGCGAGCAGGGCAGCGGAGTTGGCCAGGCTCGTCTCGCCCGGCAGGGCGGCCACGCCCCTGTGGAAACGCTGAATTTGCTCCAAGGTCATGCTCGATCGGGGGTCGTCGGCGCAGGCGAAATGCGTCATCCACACCGGAGCTTCGAGGCCGGGAATGGCCTGTAGGCGCTCCCACACGGCCGAGGCCTCTCGTGGGGCGAACCCGGCGCGATTCATGCCGCTATTGATCTTGATCCAGATACGGCGGGGTCGGTGTGACGCGAGCTCGAGCATGCGCAGTTGCGCTTCGTGGTGCACGACCGGCCATAAATCGAGTTCGGCGGCGGCTGTGAGCTCGCCGGGGTCGAACACTCCTTCGAGCAACACGATCGGCCGGCTGATGCCGGACGCACGCAGCGGCAGCGCTTCCTCGAGGAGGGCGACGGCAAAGCCATCGGCGATTGGCTCGAGGGCTTTGGCGCAGACGATCGCCCCGTGACCGTAGGCGTCTGCCTTGACGACGGCCAGAGTCCGACCGCCGGCCAGGCGTTTGGCCAGGAGATAATTTGCGCGTAGCGCGTCGAGATCGATGGTGGTACAGGAGGGGCGCATCACGGGAAAAAAGAGTGAGTCCGGTGCGCCATGATAGCCCATCCGGACTCGGAGAAGTGTTTCCGCCCGTGTCACGGCGCCCGTTGCGGGCACCGCCGGGTGAGCGTCACTTGAAGGGGTCGGGGCGCGGCGTCTCGGGCCCGGAAGGCGGCAGCAGCGGCAAGGGCATCTGCGGCCGCTCGCCGGTGAGCGTATGCAGGAAGGCGACGACTTTCTTCAGCTCGTCGTCGGTGAACGTGCGGCCGAGCTGCAGGCGCCCCATCAGTGTGACGGCGTCTTCCAGGGTGGCGGCTTCGCCGTCGTGGAAGTAAGGATAGGTGAGCTCGACGTTGCGTAGCGTGGGCACCTTGAAGTACCAGCGGTCTTCGTCCTTCTTGGTCACCGCCGCGCGGCCTTCGGCAGGCGAAGTCGACTTGTACGGCTCGACCACGCCGATTTTCTGGAAGGAGTTGCCGCCGAGGTTGGGGCCGTTGTGGCAGGCGATGCAGCCGCTCTCATAGAAGATCTTGAAGCCCTCGAGCTCGGTGGCGGTGAGCGCTTTGTCGTCGCCCTTGAGCCATTGGTCGAAGCGCGCGTTCGGCGTGACCAGGGTTTTCTCGAACTCGGCGATGGCATCGGTGATGTGATCGAGGGTGACGACGTCGGTACCATAGATGGCTTTGATCGTTTCGACGTAGCCAGGGATGGACTGGATCACGGCCACGGCGAGCGTGTGGGGCATGGCCATCTCGACCTGTGCCTGGATCGGACCGGCGGCTTGTGCCTGCAGGTCGGCGGCGCGCCCATCCCAGAACTGGGCGATGTTGAGCGAGGAGTTGAAGACGGTGGGGGCATTGACCGGGCCCGGCTGCCATTTATG
>JAQUGB010000218.1 GCA_028684345.1 Tepidiphilus sp.
ACGATGGCGTTGCCGGCGCTCACCAGCGGGGCCGATTGGCGCAGCGACAAGGGCGGCAGGTTGCGCTGATAAACCCAGCGCTCCTTGCCGTCGCGCGCATCGAGCGCGATGAGCCGATGATCGACCGCACGCACCACGACGAAGCCGCCGGCCACCAAGGGTGGCGTGATCACGTCGGCCTGGAGCGGATGGCGCCAGCGCACTACCCCATCGTCGACGGCAAGTGCCACCACCTCCCCTTTGCGCGTGACGACCACGGCGAGGCGCTCGTCCGCACCGACACCCGCGATGATCCTGTCTTCGAGCTTCGCCTCCCAGCGCGTACCGCCGTTCCAGCGCAAAACGCGCCCGTCACCCCCGGCAACGATGGCCTCGTTGTCGAGGATGGCCGGAGTGAGGAAGAGTCCTTCACTGGCCCCGACCTTGGTCTGCGTTGCAATGCTCACCTCCACGGGACTGGCGAGCGGCGGCAGAGGCGCGATCTGGGGTTCTTTGCGCGAAAAGGGATTGAGCGAAGAGCAGCCGGCAACGAGCGTCGCGACGGCAAAAAGCGCCAGCAGGCGCGCAGCGACACGGGAGAAACGACCGCTCATGCTCAGCCCCCCAACCCATCGCGCTTGAGGGCGACGAGTTCTCGCCAGGCAGGATCCGTCCCCTGATCGAGGGCTCGCTGATAGGCCACCCGTGCTTCTTCGAGGCGTCCGAGCGCCGCGAGTGCATCCCCACGGGCTTCTTCATAGCGCGCGGCCAGCTCCGGCACCGGCGCGATGGCGAGCCGTTCGAAAGCTTCTTGGGCCGAACCCGAATCGAGCAACACGGCCGCTTCGCGCAAGCGAGCCACATCCCGCAGGTAAGGTTCGGAGCCCTGCTCGGCTACGCGCCCGAGTTCTTCTTTTGCGGCTGCGTGATCACCAGCTTGCCACAGTTCGTAACCCAGTTTCAAACCGGAGAGATCGGCCAACAAGGCATTGGTCCGTGATTCCCGCAAACGATGGGCTGCGGCCCGTGCCAAGGGCAACTCCCCGCGTTCGAGGGCCACCACCAACTCTGCCTCGATGCGCGCTGCCTCCTGCGCCTGGTGCTGGCGCCACCAGCGCCATCCGTTCCAGCCCAAGGAGACGAGCGCCGCCACGAGGATGGCGATCGTCACCCAGCGGCCATACATCTGCCACCAGGTCTTGAGTTCGTCGATCTGTTCTTGTTCCTGCAAGTCAAGCGCCATTACCTTCCTCCTGGCCGTAGAGCCATTGCATCACCGCGTCTTCGCAGGCTTCGATCGCTACCCGTTGCTGCGGCGCCTCCTGGCGCAGGGGCTTGAGCCCCACCGTGCCGCTGTCGACCTCGTCCTCACCCAGGATCAAGGCCAGCGCCGCGCCACTCGCATCCGCCTTTTTCATCTGGCTCTTGAAACTGCCGCCGCCACAATGCAATACCACGTCGAGCCCCAGATCGCGCAGACGCTCGGCGAGTTGGAATGCCACGGCCTCGGCACGCTCGCCCTGATGCACGACATAGACGTCGGGCACCTTGGGCATGACGTTGCCGCCGCTCATCTGCCACAGCAACAGCAAGCGCTCCACGCCGATGGCAAAGCCGGCCGCAGGCGCGGGCTTGCCGCCGAGCTGCTCGATGAGGCCGTCGTAGCGGCCACCTGCGCAGATGGTCGCCTGCGCCCCGAGCCGCGGGGTCACCCATTCGAAGACGGTGCGGTTGTAGTAATCCAGCCCCCGCACCAGCCGCGGGTTGATGCGATAGGGCACGCCGGCTGCCTCGATGAGCGCGAGTACCCGCTCGAAGTGCGCCCTTGATTCCTCGCCGAGGAAATCCAACAGACGCGGTGCCCCCTCGATGAGTTCCTGCATCGCCGGATTCTTCGAATCCAGGATACGCAGCGGATTGCGCTCGAGGCGCCGCTTGCCGTCCTCGTCGAGTTCGTCGTAGCGTGCCCGGAAGTACTCGACCAAGGCCCGACGGTGCGCGGCGCGCTCCTCGCTCGAGCCCAGGGAATTGATCTCGAGCCGCACGTCCTGCAATCCCAGCTCGTCCCACAGGCGCGCGCCCATGAGGATGAGCTCGGCGTCGATGTCGGGACCGGCAAAGCCGAGCGCCTCGATGCCGACCTGGTGGAACTGCCGGTAACGCCCTTTCTGCGGCCGCTCGTGGCGGAACATCGGGCCCAGGTAATAGAGCCGCTGCGGCCCTTGAAAGAGAAGGTTGTGCTCGATCACCGCACGCACGCAGCCCGCCGTCCCCTCGGGACGCAACGTCAGGTGCTCGCCGTTCAGCACGTCCTCGAAGGAATACATCTCCTTCTCGACGATGTCGGTCACCTCGCCGATGGCACGCTTGAAGAGCGCCGTCGGCTCGACGATGGGCGTGCGAATGGGGCGATAACCATAGGCGCGCGCCCAGGTGCGCACCCGCTCCTCGAATTCTTCCCACCAATCGGATTCGGGCGGCAGGATGTCGTTCATCCCGCGCACCGCCTGCAATTTCGTTGGGCTCATGCTTCCTCGTCGTGTTGCGTAAGCTTCGGCGGAAAACGCCGCGCCACGTAGGCCTCGATCATGGCGTGGAACTGCGCAGGGAGGTCCGGACCGCGCAGGGTGGCCACCTTCTGCCCGTCGACGAAAACGGGGGCGGCCGGCGCCTCGCCCGTGCCCGGCAGAGAGATGCCGATGTGGGCATGCTTGGATTCACCCGGACCATTGACGACGCAGCCCATCACGGCCAGCGTCAGCTGCTCCACCCCGTCATAGCGTTCGCACCACTCGG
>JAQUGB010000219.1 GCA_028684345.1 Tepidiphilus sp.
CGGGCGAATTCGGCCGACCAATCCATCACCGTCGCCTGCGGATCGCCGGCATGCCGCGCCGCCTCCTGCAGCAAACTCAGATAGAGCTTGAGCCGGTCGTTCGCCGCCAGCGCCGCCTGCACCCAGCCGGGCAAGAGCAAGGAACGCTGCCCCAGCGCCGCCACCGCCTCTTCCTTGCGCATCATCTCGCCTCCTGCCACTCGGATGCGCCGAGTCTGACGCGGAAAGATTGCGTGGCGATGACACCCCGGGGCAACCGACCGTATCTCCTTCTTCGTCATAGGGATGCAACATCCCGTCGCTATCTTGAACGCGCCGGTCTCCCATGGAGGAAACGAGCATGAAGCACGCTGCCACCGAACCGTCCCATGAAGTCCGTATCCCCGACGATCATCTGCTCGTCTGCAAGACCGGACCCGACGGACGCATCACCTACTGTAACCCCCACTTCCTGCATTTCACCGGCTACCGCCTCAAGGACCTGCTCGGACGCAAGCACTCCGCCCTGCGTCACCCCGACATGCCCAAAGGCATCTTCGCCCACCTGTGGCGTCACCTCGAACAAGGCCAGGAATGGTTTGGTTTCCTCGAGAATCAGACGGCGCGCGGCGAATTCTTCTGGAGTTTCGCCCAGCTCATGCCCGATCGCAGTAGAGAAACCCTGCACGGCTACCACGCCATCTACCGACCCGCCCCGCGATCCGCCCTCCTCGCGGTAGCGACGCTCTACGACGAGATGGTCCGCATCGAACGGGAAGCGAAACACGGCGCGGCCGCGGCAAGCTCCCTGGCCTGGCCCGAACACCGTCTCGGCGACCTCCGTCGAGGATACGAACGATGGGTCTTCCGACTCCTCGACGCCCAACGACCGCCCGCAGCAAGAGCAGCCTGATGGACACCGCACGCCACCCGACTCCAGCCGGCTCGCCCCCGCTGAGGACGCAAACCCTGCGCCCCGCAGCAGGGATACTGCTCCTCCTCCTACCCCTGAGCCTCGGCGCATGGCTGCTCGAAAGACCCCTCATCTACCTGCAACGGGCGTACGTCGCCACCGAGCACCCCGACGACCAGGAAGCAGCGGCGTCCATCCAGACCGATCACCAGCACTGCCGCCTCGGTCACTGGTATTACGAGGGGCTGGGGCGGCAAACCTTCTCCAAGATGCCCTCCTGGACGAAACTGGAATCGCCACACCGTGAAGTACATGCCGCCGTCCGCGCCGCCGTGGAGGCAGCTCGCGCCGATTGGAAGAACGACGAGCGCATCCTCGAAACGATCCTCGCCCACATGCAACGAGCGGAGCGCAGCAGCACGGAAGTCTTTCACCTGCTCGACGAACTCGTACGCGAAAAACACGGAAGCACCGGGAAACGGGAACGATGATCAAGGACCCTCCCCACCCCGAAGGCGCCGCCCGATCTCGGCGATGACCGCCACCAAGAATCAGCTCGGCTTTGGCTGGCGGTGGGGAAACGGTATAAAACGATCGGCAGGAAAAAAATTGCTTGTTTTACGGACAGGCAACCGAAGGCGTCCATGCGATTTTCAACGGCCGGTTACAGGGACGAACGGGGCGCCAGGCCTCCGCGAGTCCCCCGCAGCGCCTCGTTGACTTGTCAGGACATCGTCCGGACGCTAAGATCGCGGCAATGAATGAAGAGGGACTTTGCCATGAGCACATTGCACCGATCAAAAACCGAACGGATCGATGTCCGCGTCAGCCACTGCGCCAAGCAGCTGCTACAGGAAGCCGCCCGCTCTTGCCACAAGAGCGTCAGCGAGTTCCTGCTCGACGCCGGGCTGAGCGCCGCCAACCAGGCCTTGTCGGACCGTCATTACTTCGTGCTGAGCGAAGCGCAATGGCAGGCTTTCCAGGAAGCGCTGGATCGTCCCGTGCAGGCCAAGCCACGTCTGAAGAAACTGCTCACTGAGCCCGGGGTTCTGGATTGAGCGCAGCCTATGAGCCGGTCCGCAAGCTATCGGCCGCGGATTCGGTGGAGGCGTTCGACTGCGGGCAACCGGCGCTCAATCAGTTTCTGCAACGCTATGCCCTGGTCAATCAAAAGGCCCACAGCGCACAAACCTATGTCTGTTGCCTGAACGGCCAAGTGGTCGGTTTCTACAGCCTGGCCGTCGGCAGCGTCGCTCCCGAGAAGGCCCCTGCCCGGGTGGTGAAGGGGTTGGCCCGACATCCCGTACCGGTGATGATCTTGGCACGCCTCGCGGTGGATAAGCGTCATCAGGGCAAGGGACTGGGCAAGGCACTGCTCAAAGACTCCCTACTGCGAACGGCTCGAGCAGCGGACATCGCCGGTATTCGCTGTCTGCTGGTTCACGCCAAGGATGAGGCGGCACGGCAGTGGCACGAGGCTTGGGAGTTCGAGCCCAGCCCGACCGATCCCTACCATCTGTTTCTGATGCTCAAGGATCTCAAGGCGTTGCTTGCAGGGTAACGTGTCAGCACCGCTTGACAAGCGACATGCTTTTGCCGCTCGAGTTCTCGCTCGACTCGCGCATCGTCGCGCGACCCAAGAATAATGTACGACGTTGCAGATCGATGCAATCGTCCAGGACTCGACATCTAATTACCATGCAAAGACCCTCGTGCGACGAACGGATTTTCCGGCCGCTCACGGGAATGAACCACCCCGGAATGCCTCTCATCGCCCGGAACCGATCCTCCCCACCTCCGCCCGGAAATGCCGCGCATAGCGCCGCGAGATCCGCTCGGCCGAGAGCAACACCGGCACGTCCGCGCACTGGAAATCCGC
>JAQUGB010000220.1 GCA_028684345.1 Tepidiphilus sp.
TGCGCTGCAACAGACGCCACGGGTATCGCACGCCCTGCCACGCCGTCAGCGAGCGTGCGAACACTACCGGCACGCCGTCGGCAAGAAGCGCCACTTCGCGCACGCGCACCCTCTCCCACCTCGGCACATTCAGGGCGATCGCTTCGTCCGGATAGGGGCGACCCCATCCTTCCCAAAGACGACGCACGGCAAACTCGCGGCAGTGCGCCCGGATGCGGGCAGTGAGCGACCCCCGCTCGGCAAGCCAAGGCTGTAGACGGCGCGGCACCCCGACAGGCAAACCGGATCGCCAATGCGGCACGAAGAAGAGCGGCCCCTCAGGCATGGAGCCACGCTCCGCCGCCCGGCACCCAGCGCCGGATGAGGACTTCGGCGAGCGCCGGATCGCGCGCGAGCACTTCGTCGGCGAGCTGTTGTGCGAGCGGCACGAGATCCTCGTCCGCCACCAGGTCGGCCACGCGCAGGCTGGGCACGCCACTCTGGCGCAGCCCGACGAATTCGCCGGGGCCGCGCAGCCGCAGATCCTCGCGCGCGAGCGCAAAACCGTCGTCGTTGGCGCGGATCGCCGCGAGCCGCTGGCGCGCCGTCGCCGAGAGCGGCTCGCCGTAGCACAGCACGCAAAAAGACGCCTCGCTGCCGCGCCCAACCCGGCCGCGCAATTGATGCAGCTGCGCCAGGCCGAAACGCTCGGCGTGATCGATCACCATGAGGCTCGCGTTGGCCACGTCCACACCCACCTCGATCACGGTGGTCGCCACCAGCACGTCGAGGGCGCCAGCCACGAACCGCTCCATGACCTGCTGTTTCTCTTCGTTTTTGAGTCGACCGTGCAGCAGACCGACCCGCAGCTCCGGCATCGCCGCAGCGAGCTCCCGCCAGGTCTCGGTGGCCGCCTGCAGGTCCAGCACTTCCGATTCTTCGATCAAGGGGCAGACCCAGTAGGCCTGTCGCCCTTGGGCGCACCAGCGGCGCACCCGCTCGATGAGTTCGCCCCGGCGGCGCTGCGACAGCAGCACGGTCTGCACCGGCTGGCGTCCCGGCGGGCGCTCGTCGAGCAGCGACAACTCCAGGTCGGCGTAGATCGCCAGCGCGAGCGTGCGCGGAATGGGCGTGGCGGACATCATCAGGAGATGGGGCGAAACCCCCTCGTCCGCTTTCGCGCGCAGGGCGAAGCGCTGGCGCACGCCGAAACGGTGCTGCTCGTCGACCACCGCGAGCGCCAGACGCGGCAGCGCCACCGCCTCTTCGATGAGCGCGTGCGTGCCGACCACCAGCATCGGTTCCCCCTGCGCGAGCCGGGCGCGCAAGGTCTGCGCGCTGCGCGCCGGCGTGGCGCCGGAGAGCAAGGCCACTTCGACTCCGGCCGGGGTTAGCCACTCGCCGAGCTTGCGCGCGTGCTGTATCGCGAGGATCTCGGTGGGCACCATCAGCGCCCCTTGATGGCCCGCATCCAGCGCCCGCGCGAGCGCGAGCGCCGCCACCACCGTCTTGCCGCTGCCCACGTCGCCCAGGAGCAGACGGTGCATCGGATGAGGTTTTCCCAGATCGGCGTCGATTTCGGCGAGCACCCGCTGCTGCGCCGCCGTGAGGGTGAAAGGCAAGGCCTCGCGCAGGGCCCGCCGCACCGGCCCTTCCGGCTCGGGCAAGGCCGGTGCCTTGGCCGCGAGCCGCACGGCCCGGGCACGGCGCATCGACGCCTGCTGCGCCACCAATTCTTCCAGTTTGAGTCGGCGCCGCGCCGCCGTCAGCCGCGCTTCGTCGGCACCGGCACTCGGCGCGTGCAAGCATTCCAGCGCCTCGCGCAGCGGCGGCAGCTGCTCGCGCGCGCGCAGCGCCTCGTCGAGCCACTCGGCGGGCGAAACCACCTCCAGCGCCCGGCGCACCAGACGGCGCAAGAGCCCCTGCGACAACCCCTCCACGCTCGGATAGACAGGGGTGAGGCGATCGGGCAGCGGCGCCTCGAGCGGCACCAGCCGCGGGTGGAACATCTCGCGCTCGCCGAAGAAACCGACCCGGATTTCGCCGAACCAGCGCATGTGCCGTCCCGGCTCGAGCCGCTTGACGGTACCGGGATAGACGTGCAGCCAGCGCCCCGTGAGCAGCCCCGTACCGTCGTCCAGATGCGCGACGAGCTGCGGCCGCGGCCCCTCCTTGCGCTCCACGCGCACGATGCGGCCTTCCACGAGTACGGACGAACCGGCCTGCGCCTGCGCCACGGGCGTGATGCGCGTCTCGTCCTCGTAGCGCAGCGGCAAGAGAAAAAGGAGATCCTCGGGGCGCATCACCCCGAGTTTCACCAGACGCGAAGCCACCGCCGGGCCGACGCCCGGCCAGGACTCCAGCGGATGGCGGAAAGGCGCTTGCGCGGGCAAGGCCGGATCACACCCCCAGCCAGACGACGGCCTCGGCCTCCACCATCGCCCCGCGCGGCAGCCCTTTCACCTCCACCGCCGAGCGCGCCGGATAGGGCGCGGCGAAGTAGCGCGCCATCACCTCGTTGACGGTGGCAAAATAAGACAGATCGGTGAGAAAGACCGTGAGCTTCACCACCTGATCGAGGCTCGCCCCGGCCGCCTCCACCACCGCCTCGAGATTGGCGAACATCCGCTCGCACTGCGCGGCGAATTCCGGCGGCAGGGTCATCGTGGCCGGATCGAGCCCAAGCTGGCCGGAGACATAGAGCGTGTCTCCGGCGAACACTGCCTGGGAATAGGTGCCGATCGCTGCCGGAGCCTTGTCGGTATTGACGTGACGTCGCAT
>JAQUGB010000221.1 GCA_028684345.1 Tepidiphilus sp.
GCCGGCAGTCCAGCCCGCCCACCTGCTGGAAGTAGGTGAATTGCGTCACTTCCATGCCGTCGAGCCACACCTCCCAGCCAAGCCCCCAGGCGCCGAGCGTGGGGTTCTCCCAGTCGTCCTCGACGAAACGCACGTCGTGCTCGCGCGGGTCGATCCCCAGCGCCACGAGGCTGGCGAGGTAGCGATCCTGGATGTCGAGCGGCGAGGGTTTCAGCACCACCTGGAACTGGTAGTAGTGCTGCAGCCGGTTGGGGTTCTCCCCATAGCGCCCGTCCTTGGGCCGACGCGAGGGCTGCACGTAGGCGGCATTCCACGGCTCGGGGCCGATGGCCCGCAGGAAAGTGGCGGTATGCGAGGTTCCCGCGCCCACTTCGAGGTCGTAGGGCTGCAGCAGCACGCAGCCCAGCTCGGCCCAGTAGCGCTGCAGGCGCAGGATGAGGTCCTGAAACGTGGGTTTTTCTTCGCTCATGGTCCGTCCGGAGGCTCGATGGCGGCGCAAAGGCGCCATTTTACGGGCTAACGCGGCGCGGCGCCAGCAGCACTGCAGGCCGCGGCGCCATCGAAAGCCCCCGCCGCAGCTTGCGGCAAAAGAGGAAAAGGGATGCGCGGCACGCCAGAAACCGCCTCTCACCGGGCGTCAGTCCCATCCTACCTCGAGCAACCACGCCTGCCCCAACCGCGACCACACCACCGCGAGGTAGGGCGCGAAGGGCTGGGGCGGCCGCGCCGGATCGGCCCAACACAATCCGTCGCAGCGGTGCGGCTCGGCGATGCGCGCTTCCCCCTGCCAGCGACGTGCCTCGAAGAGGAACTCGATGCGGTTGGTGTCGGATGCGCGATGCACCACCGCCACCGGCGTGAGCGCCTCCTGCGCCACCTCGATGCCCAGCTCCTCGGCGAGCTCGCGCACCGCGGCCTGCCGCAGGCTCTCGCCGTTTTCCACGTGCCCGCCCGGCAGGCTCCAGAACCCGTCGAAAAAGCCCGTACCGGCGCGGCGCAGGAAAAGCACCCGGCCCTGCTCGTCGAAGAGCCGTACCTGCACCGCGGTGGGGATGGCGAACCGCACTGGCGTGGCGCTCAAGCGTGCCCCGTGCTGCCGAATCCGCCCGCGCCCCGCTCGCTCGGGTCGAACGACTCCACCGCGACGAGACGCGCATGGATCACCGGCACGATCACCAGCTGGGCGATACGCGCGAGCGGCTCGACCACGAACGCCTCATCGCCGCGATTCCACAGCGACACGAGGATCTCTCCCTGATAGTCCGAATCGATGAGCCCGACGAGGTTGCCCAGCACGATGCCGTGCTTGTGTCCCAACCCCGAGCGCGGCAGGATGAGGGCCGCAAGGCCCGGATCGGCCAGATGGAGCGCGATGCCGGTGGGCACGAGCGCCGTGGCGCCGGGCTCGAGCTCGAACGGAGCCGCGATCGCCGCGCGCAGGTCCATTCCCGCGGCACCCGGCGTGGCGTACTGCGGCGGGCGGGCCGCGATGCGCTCGTCGAGAAAGCGCACCTGCACCGTCACTTCGTCATTACCCTGCGTCGGAGCGCTCATAGATCCCCCCGTTCCACGGCCGTGTCGATCAAGCCAAGGCGCTGCGCCACGTGCCGCACGATGCCCCAGGCAACCTGGACCTTGTCCGCAGTCGGCAAGGGAATGCGGCCGTTCTCGTCGTAGAGCACGACGGTGTTCTCGTCGCGCCCCATCGCCTCCTGCACGAGGTTCCCGACCACCAGCTGCAGCCCTTTTTCCCGGCGCTTGCGCTCGGCGTATTCGTCCAGATTCTCGCTCTCGGCGGCGAACCCGATGCACCAGGGCGGCTCGGGCAGCGCCGCCACCTCGGCGAGGATGTCGGGATTGCGCACCAGCTCCAGCGTGAGCCGTTCCGCCCCCTTCTTGATCTTTTGCGGCGAGACGCGCGCCGGCCGATAGTCGGCCACCGCCGCCACCGACGCGAAGATGCGATGCCCCGGGACGCGCTCCAGCACCGCCGCGCGCATCTGCTCGGCGGTGGTCACGTCCACCCGCGTCACGCCCAAGGGCGTGGGCAGGCTCACGGGGCCGGAGACGAGCGTCACCGCGGCGCCGGCCTGCGCGAACGCCTGCGCCAGCGCATAGCCCATCTTGCCGGAACTGAGGTTGGTGAGCACGCGCACCGGGTCGAGCGGCTCGTAGGTCGGCCCGGCCGTGACCAGCACCGCATGCCCGGAGAACCACTTCGGCGCGAAAAACGCTTCCAGCCGCGCCACGATCTCCTCGGGCTCGATCATGCGCCCGGGACCGGTCTCGCCGCAGGCCTGTTCGCCCTCGGCGGGCCCCCAGACGAGCACGCCGTCGGCGACGAGCCGTTCCCGGTTGCGCTGCGTGGCCGGATGCAGCCACATCTGGCGGTTCATCGCCGGCGCCACGGCCATCGGGCAGGCGCGCGCCAGCGCGAGCGTCGCCAACAGATCGTCGGCCTGCCCCTGGGCGAAGCGCGCCATGGCATCGGCCGTGCAGGGCGCCACCAGCAGCAGGTCCGCCCCGCGCGTGAGATCGATGTGCGCCATGGCGTTGGCGCGTCGCTCGTCCCAAGGGTCGCACCACACCGGCCGCCCCGAGAGCGCCTGGAAGGTGGTGGGCGTGACGAAATGCGCCCCGCCCGGCGTGAGCACCACGTCGACCTGCGCTCCGGCCTTGACGAGCCGGCGCACGAGTTCGGCCGCCTTGTAGGCCGCCACCCCCCCCGTCACGCCCAGCACGATCCGCCGACCGAACA
>JAQUGB010000222.1 GCA_028684345.1 Tepidiphilus sp.
TGCGCGCCAACCGCGATTCCAACGTGGGCGGACACATCGCCTCGTTCGCCTCGGCCGCCGTACTCTACGACGTCGGCTTCAACCACTTTTTCCGTGCGCCGAACGAGCATCATCTGGGGGACCTCGTCTTCTTCCAGGGACACTCCGCTCCGGGCATCTACGCGCGCGCCTTCATGTTGGGGCGGCTCACGCAAGAGCAGCTCATCAGCTATCGGCGCGAGATCGACGGCAAGGGGCTTTCCTCCTATCCCCACCCCTGGCTGATGCCGGCCTTCTGGCAATTTCCCACCGTCTCCATGGGGCTGGGTCCCATCCAGGCGATCTATCAGGCGCGCTTCATCAAGTATCTCGCCTGCCGGGGTTTGCTCGACGCGGAACGAGCCGCCAAGCGCAAAGTGTGGTGTTTCATCGGTGATGGGGAAGTCGACGAGGTCGAGACCTTGGGCGCGATCGGTATGGCCGCGCGCGAGAAGCTCGACAATCTCATCTTCGTCATCAACTGCAACCTGCAGCGGCTCGACGGTCCGGTGCGCGGCAACGGCAAGATCATCCAGGAACTGGAAGCCGAGTTCCGCGGCGCCGGCTGGAACGTCATCAAGGTGATCTGGGGCTCGCGCTGGGACGCGCTCTTTGCCCGCGACAAGCAGGGCATCCTGAAAAAGCGCCTCATGGAGCTGTGCGACGGCGACTACCAGACGTTCCGCGCCAAGAACGGGGCCTACATCCGCGAACACCTCTTCAACACCCCCGAGCTGAAAGCACTGGTGGCCGACTGGACCGACGAGGAGATCTGGCAGCTCAACCGCGGCGGCCACGACCTTTTCAAGGTGCACGCCGCCTACAAGGCCGCCGTCGAGCACCAGGGGCAGCCGACGGTGATCCTCGCCAAGACCATCAAGGGCTACGGCATGGGCCAGGCGGGCGAGGCGATGAACATCGCCCACCAGGCAAAGAAAATGGATCACGACGCGATCCGCAGTTTCCGCGACCGTTTCCGTCTCCCGGTCCCCGACGACCAGATCGATGCGCTGCCTTTCCTCACTTTCGCGCCCGACTCGCCCGAGGCGCGCTACATGCACGAACGGCGCCAGGCGCTGGGCGGTTATCTGCCGCAGCGGCGGCAGAAAGCGAGCGAATCGCTGGAAATTCCGCCGCTCGAATCGTTTGCCTCATTCTTTGCCGGCAGCGGCGAAGGGCGCGAGATCTCCACGACCATGGCGCTGGTGCGCATGATGATCCAGCTCATGCGCGACAAGAAGATCGGCAAGCGCGTGGTGCCCATCGTGCCGGACGAGTCGCGCACCTTCGGCATGGAGGGAATGTTCCGCCAGTTCGGCATCTGGAACCAGGAAGGGCAGAAGTACGTTCCCGAGGATCATGACCAGCTGATGTTCTACAAGGAGTCGCGCGACGGCCAGATCCTGGAGGAGGGGATCAACGAAGCGGGCGCGACGAGCGACTGGATCGCGGCGGCCACGAGCTACAGCGTGCACGACGTGATCATGATCCCCTTCTACATCTTCTATTCCATGTTCGGCTTCCAGCGCACGATGGATCTCATCTGGGCGGCGGGAGATCAGCGCGCCCGGGGCTTTCTCATCGGCGGCACCTCGGGGCGCACGACGCTGAACGGGGAGGGGCTGCAGCACGAGGACGGCCACAGTCACGTGCTCGCGCACGTCGTGCCCAACTGCATCAGCTACGACCCGACCTTCCAGTACGAACTCGCCGTGATCGTGCACGAAGGTTTGCGGCGCATGATGGCGGAGCAGGAAGACGTCTTCTACTACATCACCGTGCTCAACGAGAACTACGAGCATCCGCCCATGCCCGAAGGCGAGAGCGTGCGCGAGGACATTCTCAAGGGAATGTATCTGCTGCGCGCTGCCCCGGCCGGCGACGCGCCCCGCGTGCAGCTCATGGGGTGCGGCTCCATCCTGCGCGAAGTGATGGCCGCGGCCGACATCCTGCGCGAGGACTGGGGCGTGGCCGCCGACGTGTGGAGCTGCACGAGCTTCAACGAGCTCGCCCGCGACGGCCAGGATACGGTGCGCTGGAACCTGCTGCATCCGCTGGAAGCGCCGCGCAAGAGCCACGTCGAGCAGAAGCTCTCCGGGCACCGCGGACCAGCGGTGGCGGCGACCGACTACGTCAAGCTCTTTGCCGAGCAGATCCGTCCCTTCGTCAAGCGCACCTATTACACGCTGGGCACCGACGGCTTCGGGCGCTCCGATACCCGCGAGAAGCTGCGATTCCATTTCGAGGTCGACCGGCATTGGGTGACGCTCGCCGCGCTCATGGCACTTGCCGAAGACGGCGAACTGCCGCGGCGCAAGGTGGCCGAGGCCATCGTCCGCTACGGCATCGATCCCGCCAAACCCAACCCGCGCACGGCCTAAAGGAGATTCCCGATGGCATCCCTCATCGAAGTGAAGGTACCGGACATCGGCGACTATCACGACGTGCCGGTGATCGAGGTATTGGTCAAGCCCGGCGACGTGCTCGCGCCCGAAGATCCGATCTGCACCCTCGAATCGGACAAGGCCACCATGGACGTGCCCTGCCCCGTGGCCGGCGTCGTGCGCGAAGTGCTCGTCAAGGTCGGCGACAAGGTCTCCGAAGGTACCCCCGTCATCCGCCTCGAAGCCAAAGAAGCGGATCGAGCATCCGAGCCAGCCTCTCAACCCCCCGCCGACGTGGCCACGCCAGTCCAGCGCGGCGTCGAAGCGAACGCAGCCGCCACGGCGGAAG
>JAQUGB010000038.1:0-2635 GCA_028684345.1 Tepidiphilus sp.
TCGCTGCCCGAGTGTCTGGAGGTGACGGCCTGGACCGAGGACGGTGAGATCATGGGTTTGCGTCATCGCACGCTGCTGGTGGAAGGGGTGCAGTTTCATCCGGAATCGATCCTGACGCGGTACGGGCACGAGATGCTGGCCAATTTCCTGCGCCAGCACGCACCGCAGCCGGCGTGAAAGGAAATTTTGCGAAAGGAGCCACAGGTGGGAACGAAGATCACGCCGCGTGAAGCGCTGCAGCGTACGATCGAGCTGCGCGAGATTTTCTACGACGAAATGCTCGACCTGATGCGCCAGATCATGGCGGGTGAAGTCTCGCCGGTGATGATGGCGGCGATCCTCACGGGCCTGCGCGTGAAGAAGGAGACGGTGGGCGAGATCACTGCCGCGGCGCAGGTGATGCGCGAACTCGCGCTCAAGGTGGAGGTGCCTCCGCCACACGATCACCTTCTGGACGTGGTCGGCACGGGGGGGGATTCCTCGCACACGTTCAACGTGTCGACCACGAGCGCGTTCGTGATCGCCGCGGCCGGGGGCAAGGTGGCCAAGCACGGCAACCGCTCGGTGTCGTCCAAATCCGGCAGCGCCGACGTGCTCGAAGCCCTGGGGGCGGAGATCGCCCTGCCGCCCGAGGCCGTGGCGCGTTGCATCGCCGAGGTGGGGGTGGGGTTCATGTTCGCGCCGGCGCACCACAGCGCGATGAAGAACGTGGCGGCAGTGCGCCGGGAGATGGGTGTGCGCACCATTTTCAACATCCTGGGGCCGCTCACCAACCCGGCCGGGGCGCCGAATTCGCTCTTGGGGGTGTTCCACCCCGATCTAGTGGGGATCCTAGTACGCGTGATGCAGCGGCTCGGCGCCAGGCACGTGCTGGTGGTGCATGGGCTCGATGGTCTAGACGAGATCACACTGGGCGCGGATACGCTCGTGGGCGAATTGAAGGATGGCGAGATCACCGAGTACCGCATCCATCCAGAGGATTTCGGCCTGCCGATGGCCTCGAGCCGTAACCTCATGGTGGAGGATGCGCAGGAATCGCGGGCGCGGCTGCTCGCGGTGCTGGAGGGTGAGGCGGGGCCGGCGCGCGACATCGTGCTCCTGAACGCCGGGGCGGCGCTCTATGCGGCCAACGTCGTGCCCTCGATCGCCGAGGGCATCGAGCGCGCCCGCGAGGCGATCGATTCGGGCGCGGCGCGGGCCAAGGTCGACGCCTTCGTTGCCGCCACGCGCCGGTTCGCGTCCGAGGCTGGGCGATGAGCGACGTGCTCGATCGCATCCTCGCGCGCAAGCGGGAAGAGGTGGCCGCGGCGCGCGCGACCCGGTCGCTCGCCGAGCTGGAGGCGGCGGCGCGGGCGCGGCTCGAACGCGATCCGCCGCGCGGTTTCGTCGCCGCCATCGAGCGCAAGCTCGTGGCCGGCGAGCCTGCGGTGATCGCCGAGATCAAGAAAGCGAGCCCTTCGAAAGGGGTGATCCGGCCCGAGTTCGACCCGGCCGCGATCGCGCGCGCCTATGAATCGGCCGGCGCGGCCTGCCTCTCCGTGCTCACCGACCGGGAGTTTTTCCAGGGGGCGCCGGAATATCTCGCCGCGGCGAGGGCGGCCTGCACCTTGCCGGCGCTGCGCAAGGATTTTCTCGTCGACGCTTGGCAGGTGTGGGAGGCCTGTGCGATGGGAGCCGACGCGGTGCTCCTGATCGTGGCCGCGCTCGACGATGCGGCGCTGCGCGAGCTCGCGCTACTCGCCCACGAGCTGGGGCTGGACGTACTGGTGGAAGTGCACGACGCGGCCGAGCTCGAGCGCGCGCTCGAGCTACCCGTGCGGCTCGTGGGGATCAACAACCGGGATCTACGCACCTTCGAGGTGTCGCTGGAGACCACTTGGTCGCTCTTGCCGCGCATTCCGCAAGACCGGATCGTGGTGACGGAATCGGGTATCGGCGCGCCCGCGGACGTGGCGGCCATGCGCGCGCGTGGCGTGCAGACTTTTCTCGTGGGCGAGGCCTTCATGCGCGCGCCCGATCCGGGGGCCGCTTTGCGCGCGCTCTTTTTTGCCTGAGCGATGGGGAGAGATCCGGTGCGGCGATGGGGATGGATGGTGGCAGCCTGTGTGCTGCTTGCCGGCTGCGGGCGGCAGGAGACGCCGGCGCAGCAGCAGGAGCAGCCGGTGGTGGTGCGCACGGCGCCGGTGCGCGCGGCGGAGCCCGCCCCGCTGGTACTCTCCGGTACGGTGCGGGCGCGCCACGAAACGCCGCTCGCCTTCCAGGTGGGCGGGCGCATCGTGGCGCGGCTGGTCGATGCGGGGGCGTCGGTCCAGACCGGGCAGGTGCTGGCCCGGCTCGATCCCAAGGACGTGCTCGCCCGGCTCGAGGCAGCCCAGGCTGAGGTGCGCGCGGCCCAGGCGCAGTGGCGCCTGGCGCAGAACGAGCTCGCGCGCACCGAACGGCTGGCAGCGCAGCAGTTCGTGGGCGAGCAGGCGCTCGACCGGGCGCGCACTCAGCTGGAGGCCGCGCGCTCGCAGCTCGAAGCGGCGCAAGCCCAGGAACGGCAGGCACGTAACGCTTTGGGTTATACCGAGCTGCGTGCCCCGACCGACGGGGTGCTGATGGAGTGGAGCGCCGAGCCGGGGCAGGTGGTGGC
>JAQUGB010000038.1:2735-11480 GCA_028684345.1 Tepidiphilus sp.
CAGGAGCTGGAATACCTTTACCGGTTGACGACGACGGTGCAGCCGGGGCGGGTGGACATCCAGGTGGAGTTCGAGGAGTACGTGCCCCAGCGCGAGATCGGCCGCCTTTTCTACGAGGTGCGCAAGCGCATGTGGGACGAGGCTTCGACGCTGCCGCAGGGGGTGATCGGCCCCATCGTCAACGACGATTTCTCCGACGTCTATTTCAGCCTGATGGCGCTGACGGCGCCCGGCTTGCCGCCGTGGGATCTGGTGCGCGAAGCCGAAGCGCTGCGCGACCGGCTCGCTCGCGTGCCCGGCGTACAGAAGGCGCTGCTCATCGGCGAGCAGCCCGAACGGATCTTCCTCGAGCTCGACCTCGACCGCCTCATCCAGTTGGGGCTGACGCCGCAGGCGGTGTTCGAGGCGATCGACGCGAACAACGCGCTGGTGCCGGCCGGATTCCTCGATACCGCCGGGCCGAGGGTGTACGTGCGTCTTCCGGGGGCCGACCTCTCGGAGATGGATCGCATTGCCGCGGTTCCGCTGCGCGTGGGGGGGCGCATCCTCACGGTGGGGGAGCTGGGGACAGTCCGCCTGGGTGTGGAGGATCCACCTTCGTTCCTGGTGAGGGCCCACGGTGAGGAGGCGATCCTTCTCGGCGTGGTGATGCAGCGCGGCGAGAATGGGCTCGAGCTGGGCAAGCGGCTCGCACGCTTCGTGGCCGAAGAAGAGGCCAGATTGCCGGCGGGCATGGACTTGTCGGTACTCACCAATCAGGCCGAGGCGATCGCGCAAGCCGTCGATCTCTTCCAGGTGAAGTTCCTCGTGGCCGTGGCGGTGGTGATGGGGGTGACTTTCCTCACGCTCGGTTGGCGCGCCGGGGTGGTCGTGGCCGTGGCCATTCCCGTGACGCTGGGGCTCACGTTTCTCGCGATGCGCTGGAGCGGGATCGACTTGGATCGCGTCTCGCTGGGGGCGCTGATCCTCGCCCTGGGCTTGCTGGTCGATGATGCGATCATCGCCATCGAGATGATGATCGTCAAGCTCGAGGAAGGCTGGGATCGGATCGCGGCGGCCGGCCACGCCTGGAACGTGACGGCCAGACCCATGCTCTTCGGCACTTTGGTGACGGTAGCCGGTTTTTTGCCCATCGGCTTCGCGCGCTCGGGCGTGGGGGAATACGCCGGGAACATCTTCTGGGTGCTCGGCTATGCCCTGGTGATTTCCTGGGTCGTGGCGGTGATCTTCACGCCTTATCTGGGCGTGAAACTGCTGCCGTCCTACCCCAAGCGCGAGGCCGGGCACGGGGTCTACGATTCCCCGGCCTACCAGCGCTGGCGTGCGGTGATCGTCTGGTGCGTGGCGCGGCGCAAGACCGTGGTGGGCGCGACCCTCGCGGCGCTCGCGCTGGGGGTGGCGGCCATGGTGGGGCCGGTGCAGAAGCAGTTCTTTCCCAGTTCGGACCGTTCGGAGGTGTTGGTTTCGATCTGGCTGCCGGCAGGCTCGGCCATCGGGCGCACCGACGAGGTGGCGCGGCGCATCGAGGCGATCCTCGCGCCCTTGCCGGAGGTGCGTTCGTTGTCGACCTACGTCGGGCGCGGGGCGCCGCGCTTCTTCATCTCGGCCAACCCCGAGGAGCCCGATCCGGCTTTTGCCAAGATCGTGGCCGTGACGCAGGGGGTGGAGGCGCGCGAGAAAGTGATCGCGCTGCTCGAGGCGCACCGGCAGGCAGGGGAATTCGCCGAGGCGCGCATCCGGGTCCATCGTCTGCTCTATGGGCCGCCGGTGCCCTGGCCGGTGGCTTTTCGCGTGGTGGGGCCGGATCTCGAGGAGTTGCGCCGTCTGGGTGAAGAGGTGCGCGCGGTGATGGCAAGGAATCCCCACGTGCGCGACGCACACCTCGAGTGGAACGAACGCGCGCCCGTGCTGATGCTGGAGGCCCCGGCCGAGCGCCTGCGGGCCATGGGGCTGACGCCGCGGGAGGTGGCGCGGCAGCTGCAGTTTGCTTTGAACGGCATTCCGGTGACCGAAGTGCGGCGCGACATCCGTACGGTGACCCTGCTCGCGCGCGGCGAGGCGGCGGTGCGCGACCCGGCGCGGCTCGAGAGCCTCGAATTGCGCACCCTCGATGGGGCCCGCGTGCCGCTGGGACAGGTGGGTCGGCTCGTGGTACGGCACGAGGAGGCGCGCTACAAGCGCCTCGATCGGGAGCGATTCGTCGCGGTGCAGGGCGAGATCGAGGGCGCACAGGCGGTGGACGTGACCGAGGCGCTGTGGAGCGCGCTCGCTCCCTTGCGGGCGAGCTTGCCGCCGGGCTACCGCATCGAGATCGGCGGCACGGTGGAGCAGTCGCGCAAGGCCGACGCCTCGATCCAGAAATTGCAGCCGGTGATGGTGGCGGTGATGCTGATCCTCATCATGCTGCAGATGCGTGAATTCGCCGGCACCTTCATGACCGTGGCCACGGCGCCCCTGGGGGTGATCGGGGCAGCCGTGGCGCTGCTCGTCTTCGACCAGCCCTTCGGCTTCGTGGCGCTTCTCGGCTTGATCGGCCTGGCGGGGATTGTGATGAGGAACACGCTCATCCTCACGCAGCAGGTGCGTGACAATCTCGAGGCCGGAATGACGGCGCTCGAGGCGGTGGTGGAGGCGGCGGTGCGGCGCACCCGGCCGGTGCTGCTCACGGCGCTTGCGGCGGTACTCGCTTTCGTGCCGCTCGCGACCGACACCTTCTGGGGGCCGCTCGCCTACGTGCTGATCGGCGGCGTGATGGCAGGCACACTCATCACCTTGTGTTTCGTGCCGGCGCTCTATGCGCTGTGGTACCGCCTGCCGCGGCGCGAAATGGGCTAGAATCAAAAAATCGTTCCATTTTCCGGTCGTAGGGGGCATGAGTATGGATTTCGAGCAGGCACGATTCAACATGGTGGAGCAGCAGGTACGCACCTGGGAGGTGTTCGATCAGCGGGTGCTGGATGCGCTGATGACGGTGCGGCGCGAGCAGTTCGTGCCGGAACCCTACCGGACGTTGGCGTTTGCCGAGGTGGAGATCTCGCTGGGATTCGGCGAGCGCATGCTGCGGCCGGTGATCGAAGGCAAGGTGCTGCAGGCGGTGCAGCTGCAGAAAAGCGAGGTCGCGCTCGAGATCGGTGCGGGTTCGGGCTATTTCGCCGCCTGCCTCGCCCATCTGGGGCAATGGGTGCACAGCGTCGAGATCGTGCCGGAACTCGCCACGCGCGCCCAGGCGAACCTCGAGGCCGAGGGCTTCGACAACGTCGAAGTGATCACCGGTGACGGCCTCGAGGCGCTGGCGGCGCCGGGCCCCTTCGACGTGATCGTGCTCTCGGGCGGAGTGGCGGAGGTGCCGCGTTTCCTGCTCGATGCCCTCAAGGCCGGCGGACGGCTCTTCGCCTTCGTCGGTGACGAGCATCTCATGCACGGCCGGCTCTATACCTGTTCCGAGCCGGGCAAGGTGCGCCACGAGGATTTGTTCGAGACGGTGGTACCCCGGCTGCGCGTGCCGCAGCCGGAGGCTCCTGCCGCCCTATTGGTATGAGTCGGATGAACGGACGGGAACGAACGCGCGGCTGCGACTGCCTCACTCCGTGGCGTATGGCCTTGGCCCTCGGTTTGGCGGTGGGACTGAGCGTCGGTGCCGGGGGGGCGCGTGCGGCCGATCTGCTCACGCTCTATCGGCAGGCGTTGCTGCAGGATCCCAGCTACGCGGCCGCGCGGGCGTCGATGATGGCCGGTCAGGAGCAGGTCGTTCAGGGCCGGGCGCTGCTTTTGCCGAACGTGGCGCTCGATGCCAACGCTTTGCACAATCGCCTGGACGTCGGTGAGATCGACAAGAACTATGGCTCGCGCCAATGGACGGTGCGGCTCACTCAGCCGCTTTTTCGTCTGCAGAACTGGGCGGCAGCCAAGCAGGGGGAGTTGCGCACCAGCTTGAGCGATCTGCAATGGGCCGAGGCACAGCAGGAGGTGGCGTTGCGCTTGGCTCGAGCCTATTTCGACGTGGTGGCGGCCCAGGAGGCGGTGGATGCGGCAGCCGAGCTGCATCGTGCCTCCAGCGAGCAACTGGCATATGCCAAGAAGAGCTTCGAGGTGGGTACCGTCACCATCGTGGATGTACACGAGGCCCAGTCGCGCTTCGATCTGGCCGACGCGCAGCTGATCGCGGCACAGAACCAGTTCGATGTGGCGCAACAGGCCTTGGCGGCCATCGTGGTGGATCTACCGCAACGGTATGCCCGGCTGAGCCCGGATGCCACATTGTCCGGCCCCGAGCCGGCGCGGATGGAACCGTGGGTGGAGGCGGCGCAGCAGGACAATTTTCTGGTACAGCAGGCGATGGTGAGCCGCGAGATCGCCCAGCGCGAGGTCCAGCGGCGCCGTGCCGGACACCTTCCCAGTGTGGATCTGGTGGCGCAGCACGGCAAGTCGCGTGATCTTTCCCGTTTCCCGCCGTTGCACACCGAGACGGTGGAGTCTTCCCAGATCGGGGTACAGGTTACGGTGCCGCTCTATGCCGGCGGCGCCACCCAATCGCAGGTGCGCGAAGGGGCTGCGTTGCTCACCAGGGCCGATCGGGAGGAGGAGTATGCCAGGCGGCAGGCGGTGTTGAGTGCCCGGGAAGCTTTTCTCGGCCTGACGAGCGGTTTGGCGCGGGTGCGGGCACTGGAAGCGGCGCTGCAATCGTCTTTGTCGAACCTCGCGTCCACGCGCTTGGGCTACGAGGTGGGGGTGCGGATCAACGTCGATGTGTTGAATGCCATGGCGCAAGTGGCCGATGCCCGGACGCAGTTGTCGCGTGCGCGCTACGATACGCTGTTGTGGCAGCTTCGGCTGAAGGCGGCGGTAGGCAGGCTCTCGGAGGAGGATCTGGCCGCGGTCAATGCGCTTCTGGTCGAGGAGTGACGGGCCCTCCGGCATCTCGTCGCGTGCGATTCCGTTCGCGCTCGAGCCAGGGGGTGAGCAGCTCGAGCGTGCGTTCGGTGGCGCCGCGATGCGCGGCAAGGAAAATGGCGCCGTTGGCGATCACCGCGGCGCGCTCGTCGGGCTGTTCGATCCATCGCTGCGCGAGTTCGATCGCTTCCTGGGGGTTGCGTACCTGGGCGATGGCCTGAGCCGCCACGCCCTGGGCGACCACGTCGGCAAAATTCTCCGTGTGGGGGCCGACGATGGGCGGCGTGCCGGCGGCGAGCGCCTCCAGGGGATTCTGCCCGCCGTAGCGCTCCCAGCTGCCGCCGATGATGGCCACGTCGGCAAGCGCGTAATAGGCATAGAGTTCGCCCATGCTGTCGCCGAGCCAGACGTCGTCTTCGGGATGCGGCAAGGAGACGCTGCGGCGGCGATGGCGCAAACCATGGCGCTCGACGAGGCGGGCGACTTCGTCGAACCGCTCGGGGTGCCGGGGCACGATCACCAGGAGCGGCGGCTCGTGGAAAAGGAAATCTTCCCGTTCGGCCCATTCCTGCCGTAACCCTTCCCAGGCGCGCAGGAAACGGGCTTCCTCGCCTTCGCGGCTACTGGCGAGCACGACGACGGGGCGGGGGCCGATGGCCTCGCGCCACGTCTGCGCCAGCGCGATCGCCGCCGGTTCGGGGCTCCAATCGAACTTGAGATTGCCGGTGACGGCGATGCGAGGCGCGCCGAGCGCGCGCAAACGCTGCGCATCGGCCGCGCTCTGCGCCCCGACCTGCACGAAGGCGTCCCACTCGAGCGGAAGCAGCCAGCGGAAACGGCGATAGCGGCGAAAGGAGCGTTCCGAGAGCCGGGCGTTGGCGAGCACGAGCGGCACGCCCTGCCGCTTCGCTTGCCTCAGCCAATTGGGCCAGATCTCGGTCTCCATCACGATGCCCAGCCGCGGACGCGTGCGCTCGAGAAAGCGTCGCACCCAGCGGCTGTGGTCGTAAGGGGCGTAGGCCTGCACGATGGCCGGATCGTGGGCCCAGAGCCGCTGGCCGGTTTCCAGCCCCGTGGGCGTCATGTGGGTGACGAGGAGCCGCAGCCGGGGATAGCGGCGGCGCAGCGCCCGTACCAGGGGGTGGGCCGCGCGCGTCTCGCCCACCGAGACGGCGTGGATCCAGACGGTGTCACGCGCCTCTTCGGGCAGCGCGATGCGACCCAACCGCTCGCGCCAGCGCTGCGCTTCATGGGGGTCGCCGCGATGGCGCAAGCGGTGGCGCAGCCGCAGCCACGGCCAGGCGAGCCGCCAGAGGGCGTCGTAGATGTGATAACGTAAAGACACGGGCGCCGTCGCAGAAGGTGGGCGATGGTGTTAGTTTAGCAAGTCCGGCGGCGGTGCGTCCAAGTGCCGGAAAAGAAAGGGAGAGAGGACGCGGGATGGCGACCTATGCGATCGGCGACGTGCAGGGCTGCTTCACGGCACTGCAGCGCCTGCTCGAGGTGATCGGGTTTACGCCCTCGCGTGACCGGCTGTGGCTGGTGGGCGATCTGGTCAATCGCGGCCCCCAGTCGCTGGAAGTGCTGCGTTTCGTGCGCTCCCTGCCGCCAGATTCGGTCGAGGTGGTGCTGGGCAACCACGATCTGTATCTCTTGATGCGGGCGGCGGGTTACCCCAAACGCGCGCGGGACGACACGCTGGATGCGGTGCTCGCGGCGCCGGATCGCGACGAACTGCTCGACTGGCTGCGTGCACGGCCGCTCCTGGTGGTGGACGAGGCGTTGGGCTACGCGATGGCGCATGCCGGAGTGAGCCCGGTGTGGTCGCTGGCCCAGGCAGCGGCGCGCGCACGCGAGGTGGAAGGGAAACTGCAGGGGGAACTCGGCTGGCTGCTGCGCTTGAAGGGCGACCGTCCCTCGCGCTGGGGCGACGATCTCTCCGGCATGGATCGCCTCCGCTACATCGTCAATGCGTTTACGCGCATGCGCTTCGTGTCGCTGCGTCAGGGGGCGCTGGAGCTGGAAGCGAAAGGGCCGCCGGAGCGGGCACCCAAAGGCACGGTGCCGTGGTTTCGTTGGCCGCGACGCGTCCCCCTGGGGTTGCAGGTAGTGTTCGGGCACTGGTCGGCGCTGGGGTTCTTCGCCGGCGACGGAGTGCTGGGAATCGATACGGGCTGCGTGTACGGCGGGCTCCTCACGGCGGTGCGGCTGGAGGATGCGGCGGTGTTCTCGGTACGGGGGCCGTGAGGATTCAGGCACGGAAGCGCTGCAGCAGCGCGGCGAGCGTCTGCGTGAGCCGGTCGAGCTCACCGGCCGCGTCCCGGCCTTGGCGCGCGAGCTCGGCTAGCGTCTCGGCGGTGCCGGCGACCTTGGCTACTTCCTGGGCGATCTGGCGGTTGACGCCGGCCTGCTCGTGCACGCCGTCGCGGATGGCGCGGGCCTGCTCGCCGATGTCGTCCATGGTGCGCTCGATGGCGTCGATCGCTTCCAGGGCTTCGTGCGCAGAGGCCAGCGTCTCCTGGATGGATTCCTCTCCTTGGGCCATGTCTGCCGCCATCTGCGTGACGCGAGTCTCGACGCGATGGATCGTACCGCCGATTTCGCCGGTGGCCTGCGCCGTGCGCTCGGAGAGCTTGCGCACTTCGTCGGCGACCACGGCAAAGCCACGGCCGTGTTCGCCGGCCCGGGCGGCTTCGATGGCGGCATTCAAGGCGAGCAGGTTGGTCTGCTCGGCCACTTCGCGAATGAGCTCGACCACGTGGCGAACCGACCTCATCTCGCCGTCGATGAGGCGTGCGTCCTCGGCGAGCGCATCGAGCCGCTGTGCGAGCGCTTCGGCCTTGTGGGTATGGGCGCGTACGCGCCCGGCCGCCGCCCGGCTGTGTTCGATGCCTTGGGCAACGCGCTCGGCCGCCTGCTGGGCATCGGTGGCGGTCTGATCCATGGCCGTGGAGAGCTCTTCGATGCCGGCGGCCATCTCCTGGGCGGATTCGGCCTGGTGGGCCGCCGTGCCGGCGGTGTGGCTGGCGCGTTCGCGTTCGGCGGCGACCGAGGCTTCCAGTTGCTGGGCCGCCTGGGCGAGCGTGGACACGAAACCGCGTAGCTGGGTGCGCATTTCTTTGAGAGCGGCGGCCAGCGAGCCGATCTCGTCGCGCCCGGCGTCGTCGAGCTCGTGGCGCAGGTCGAGCGCGGCCACGGCGCGGGCAAATTCGAGGACGGTGCGCATGCCGTGGCGCAGGCGGCGGGTGGAGAGGGTGGCGAGGGCGACGAGCAGCAGCGCTGCTCCTGCGAACAGGGCGGCGATGGCCAGGCGGTTGCGATCGGATCGCTCGGCGCTGCGTTCGAACGCGGCGCGGGTGCCGTCGCGCTCGAGCGCCATCAGCGCATCGAGCGCGGCGTGGACGTCGCGCAGCTGGGTCTCGATCTGCCCGATGAGCCCCCGTTGGGCGCGGCCCAGCCCGGCGAGATCGTCGCCATAGAGTTCGATGGTCTGGCGCGCGGTGTCCACCGCTTGGCGGAAACGGTGGGCGGATTCTTCCAGTTTGGCGAAGGCGGCGCGTTCGTCCTCGCCCATCGCGCGCTGCCCGCAGGTTGCGAGAATGGCGTCGGCCTGGGTGGCGGTGCGCTCGAGCGCTTGTGGGTCGAAGGAGGAGATTTTCTGGCTCGCGTCGGCGAAGACGCGATAGAGAAAACTCGCCTGCCGCTCGGTGAGCTGCTTGAGCTGGGCGAGATCGACCAAGGGGGCGACTTGGCCGCTGTAGGCGACACGCATCGTCTCGGTCTGCGCGGCGATGGTGTGATAGGCGAGCGCGATCACGAGCGAGAAGAGCCCGATCGCGATCGCGACCATCGTCC
>JAQUGB010000223.1 GCA_028684345.1 Tepidiphilus sp.
GGGCTGGAACTGCTGCTGCCGCTCACCCTCGCGTGGGCGCGCGAGCGCGGGCTCGACCTCGCTGCGGCGCTCGCTCCGATCACCGAACGCCCCGCCCGGCTCCTCGGTCTGGCAGACGCGGGGCATCTCGGAGAAGGCGCGGTGGCCGACCTCTGCCTCTTCGACCCCCAGGCCCGCTGGCAGGTCACGCCCGAGTCGCTCGCAAGCCTCGGGAAGAACACGCCGCTCTTGGGAAAAACGGTGCAGGGGCGCGTGGTCGCCACCCTGGTGGCCGGCCGACCGGTCTTCAGTCGCTGCTGAGAGCCGGCGAGGAAATCGCCACGAGCCGCGCCGCCACCGCCTGCGGATCCGGCGTGGCGATGCGCACGCGCTTGGCGCGGCTCGTCTCCCCCTGCACGATCTCGATAGCCGCGCGCGGTACGCCGCAGAACTGCGCCAGGAAGCGCACGAGGGCCTCGTTCGCCTTCCCCTCTACGGGGGGGGCGGAGACGCGCAGCTTCAGCGCGTCGCCATGTCGCCCCGCCCACTGGCTGTGCTTGGCACCCGGCTGCACGTGCAGCATCACCACCACCGCCTCGCGCTCGAGGCGGATGGGCACCTCATTCATCCCAACCCACCCCCTAGCAAGAGGCGCACCAGCATGAAACGCAGCTGCCCGCCGGCGATCGCCAGCACCTGCAGCAGCAACAAAAAGACCAGGGGGCTCAGATCAATGCCGCCGATCGTGGGCACGATTCTGCGTATGGGATAGAGCCAGGGTGCGACGATCGCCTCGGCCAGCGCCGCGGCCGGAGCATGGGGGTTGACCCAGCTCAAAACCGCCGCGAAAAGGACGGCGAAAAAGAGGAGATATCCCAGCACGTAGAACGTCTCGAGTAGCCCCCCAAGCACCACCAAACCGACGAGGCCACCCAGCGGCAGGAGCGCGAGCTGACCGAACACTGCCATCTTCAGCAGCACGAAGAGCGACTGCGTCGCCCAGGCCAGACCCAGGCTCACCACGTCCCAGCGCATGCGCGGCCTCAAGGCGCGGCGCAGCGGCAACACCGCCCAATCGGTGAGCGTGAGGACGAAACGGCCCAGCGGGGTGTAGAAAGAGATGCGCTGCGCCTGCATCAGCACCCGCAGCCAGAGCACAGCGGTGAAGGCCTGCGCGAGTGTGCCGAATACCAGGTCGAAGAGCTGCTGTCCCATCATCACGGCGCCTCGCCCAGCTGCCGCGCAAGTTCCTGGCTGCGCGCATGAGCGGCAAACACCGCCTCGCGGATGGCTTCGGCAAACCCGCGTTCATTCAAGCGCACCAGCGCCGCCTCCGTCGTTCCGCCCTTGGACGTCACGTTCTCGCGCAGGCGCGACAGCGGCTCCTCGCTCTCCTGGGCGAGCCGCACCGCGCCGGCGGCCGTGGCCTGCGCCAAACGGCGGGCAGTGGCAGCGTCGAACCCCAGCGCTTCGCCCGCAGCCTGCAAGGCTTCGAGAAAGGCGAAGACGTAGGCCGGGCCGCTGCCGGAGAGTGCGGTGATCGCGTCGATTTTGCCTTCCTCTTCGACCCAGAGCACCTCGCCCACCGCTGCCATGATGCGCTCGGCCTCCTCACGCCCCAGCGTATCGACGCTCGGGTCGGCGTAGAGTCCCGTGACACCGGCTCCCACCAGGGCGGGCGTATTGGGCATGGCGCGCACGAGCCGCCTATGGCCGCCGAGCCAGCGTCCGATCACGCCCAGCGGCAAACCCGCGGCGATACTCAGCACCAGGATCCGCCCCAGGCGGCCGGCGAGCGGAGCCACGGCCTCGCGCAGATGCTGGGGCTTGACCGCCAACACGATCACGTCGGTCTCAAACCAGGCATCGTCGAGCACCGGCTGCGCCGCCACGCCGAAGCGCGCTTCCAGCGTCCGGCAGCGCACCGCGTCGGGATCCATCACCTGGACCCCGCGCGCACTCGCTATCTGGCGCGCCAACAAGCCGCCGATCAGGGCTTCGGCCATGCGGCCGCCGCCGAGAAAACTGATTCTCATGGTTTCTTCCTCTCCCCGAAGATCGCCGTCCCCAGGCGCACGTGCGTCGCCCCCTCCTCGATGGCGAGGGTGAAATCATCCGACATGCCCATCGAGAGCACGTCGAGCTCGAGCCCCCTCGCGCGCAGCTCCTCCAGACAATGACGCAGCGTCCGGAAACGCGCACGCAGCACGGCCTCGTCGGAGGTCGGCTCCGGAATGCACATCAAACCACGCAAGCGCAAGCCGGGCAGCGCCGCCACCGCCTGCGCGAGCGCCGGAACCTGCTCCGGCGCCACGCCGGACTTGCTCGCTTCGCCGCTCACATTGACCTGCAGCAGCACCTGCAGTGGCCCCAATGCGGCCGGCCGCTGCGCCGCCAGCCGCTCGGCCACCTTCAAACGATCGAGGGAATGCACCCAGGCGAAGTGCTCGGCGATGGCGCGCGTCTTGTTGCTCTGGATGGGGCCGATGAAATGCCACTCGAGCGGCAGATCCGCGAGCGCCTCGACTTTGGCCACGCCTTCTTGAACGTAGTTCTCGCCGAAGACCCTCTGCCCGCAGGCAAAGGCCGCACGCACGGCTTCCGGCGGCTGAGTCTTCGACACCGCCACGATCGTCACCGAGCCGGGAGAACGCCCAGCCCGCACCTCGGCCTCGGCCACGCGCGCGCGCAGCGCATCGAGCCGACGACACAAAAGCTCCTCGCAGGGCGACGAATCCGCTACAATCGTCATTCCGAAGCCATACTCCC
>JAQUGB010000039.1 GCA_028684345.1 Tepidiphilus sp.
GCGAGGCGTGCGGCGCGGCCTACTCGCCCACCGAACTCAAGAACCCCTATTCCGCCGTCTCCGGCGCCAAGCCCGTGCTCAAGAAGAGCGAGCACTACTTCTTCAAGCTCTCGGACCCCCGCTGCGTCGAATTCCTGCGCCGCTGGACGCGCGGCACCAACGCCCGCGGCGAACCGCACCTGAGCCTCGAGGCGGCCAACAAGATCCGTGAATGGCTCGGCGAAGAGAGCGAGAACCGCCTCTCGGACTGGGACATCTCGCGCGACGCCCCCTATTTCGGCTTCGAGATCCCCGGCGCGCCCGGCAAGTATTTCTACGTCTGGCTGGATGCCCCCATCGGCTATCTGGCGAGTTTCCTGGCGCTCGCCAAGCGCCGCGGCGACATCGACGTGGCCGAGTACATCGACGCGCGCCGCGCCGCCGAAGCCGGCACCGAGATGGTGCACTTCATCGGCAAGGACATCCTCTACTTCCACGCCCTCTTCTGGCCGGCGATGCTGCACTTCTCCGGCTATCGCACGCCCACGCGCGAATACGTCAATGGGTTTCTCACCGTCGACGGCGCCAAGATGAGCAAGAGCCGCGGTACCTTCATCACCGCCCGCTCCTGGCTCGAACACGGGCTCGACCCGGAATGGCTGCGCTACTACTTCGCCACCAAATCGAACGGTACCTTCGAAGACATCGACCTCAGCTTCGACGATCTCATCGCCAAGGTCAATAGCGACCTCGTGGGCAAGTACGTCAACATCGCCAGCCGCACCGCCCGCTTCATCGTCGATCGCTTCGACGGCCGGCTCGGCCCCGTCGATGCCGAAGCGCTCGCCCCATTCAAGGCCGCCCACCGCGATGAGCGGCTGCACCGCGCCTTCGAAGACGCCGACTACGGCCGGGCGCTGCGCGAAGCGATGGCGCTCGCCGACGCCGCCAACCACTACATCAACGAGCACAAGCCCTGGGAATTGGCAAAGAGCGGCGAACGCGATCGGCTGCACCGCGTCTGCTCCACCGCGCTCACCATGTTCCGCGATCTCACCCGCATCCTCAAACCCGTCCTGCCGCGCACCGCGGCGCGCGTCGAGCGATTCCTCGCCATCGAGCCGCTGTGCTGGGGGGAAGACTGGGCACCGCTGCCGGCCGGGCATCGGATCGAAGCCTACGAGCACCTCCTCACCCGCATCGAACGCAAGGCGATCGACGCGCTCATCGAAGCCAACCGCGAAGCGCTCGCCCCGGTCGCTCCTGCGCCCAAGCCCGCCGAAGCGAAGCCCGAAGCGGCCTCGCCGATCACGCTCGACCAGTTCCTCGCCGTCGACCTGCGCGTGGCGCGCGTCATCGCCGCCGAGCCGGTCGAAGGGGCCGACAAACTGCTGCGGCTGCTGCTCGATGCTGGCGAGCGCGAGGAAGACGGCAGCGCCCGAGTGCGCCAGGTCTTCGCCGGCATCAAATCGGCCTACGATTCCGCCGCGCTCATCGGCCGCCTGGTCGTTCTGGTGGCCAACCTCGCGCCACGCAAGATGAAGTTCGGCGTCTCGGAAGGCATGGTGCTCGCCGCTTCCGACCCGGATGGTAAGCATCCGGGAATCTATCTGGTTTCCCCCGACGAGGGCGCCCTCCCCGGCATGAGGATCAAATGATCTTTTTCAAACCGCGCCTCGTCGATACGCTACGTGCTTATGACCGCGGACAACTGATCGCAGACGTCTCCGCTGGCCTAACGGTCGGCGTGCTGGCGCTGCCGCTCGCGATGGCCTTTGCGATCGCCAGCGGCATGCCCCCTTCGGCCGGCATCTGGACGGCCATCGTCGCCGGATTCCTCATCTCGGCGCTGGGCGGCTCGCGCGTGCAGATCGGCGGCCCCACCGGCGCCTTCATCCCCATCGTCTATGGCATCGTCGCCATACACGGAGAGGCGAACCTGCTGGTGGCGACCATGCTCGCCGGTCTAATGCTCTTCGCGCTGGGTGCCGCCCGACTCGGCACGCTGGTGCGTTTCATTCCTCTGCCCGTGGTCATCGGATTCACCAACGGCATTGCAGTGGTGATCTTCCTCTCCCAGATCAAGGATTTCCTCGGGCTGGCGCTCGAGAAAGTCCCCGCCGAGTTCTTCGGCAAGATGCATGCGCTCGCCACGGCGCTGCCCACGGCGCACTGGCCTACGCTCGCCTTCGGGCTCGCCTCGCTCGCCTTCCTGCTCACGTGGAACCGCTACGCGCGCCGCTCCCGTTGGCTGGCGCGGCTGCCCGGGCCGCTGGCGGTACTCATCGTCGCCACCGCCGTGAACATGCTCTTCTCCCTGCCGCTGGAGACGATCGGCACGCGCTTCGGCGGCATCCCGAAAACGATCCCGACACCGAGTTTCCCGGCGTTCGATCTCACCAAATTGGGGCAACTGCTGCCGCCGGCGATCGCCATTGCGCTGCTTGGCGCGATCGAGAGTCTGCTCTCGGCGCGGGTGGCCGACAGCATGATCGACGACCGGCACGACCCGAACCAAGAATTGATGGCGCAGGGCGTCGCCAACGTCGTCGCCCCCCTCTTCGGCGGCTTCGCCGCCACCGGCGCGATAGCACGCACCGCCACCAACGTGCGCGCCGGCGGCCGTACTCCGGTGGCCGGCATCGTCCATGCACTCACCCTGCTCGCCGTCGTGCTCGTGCTCGCGCCGCTCGCCGCGCACGTGCCGCTCGCCACGCTCGCGGCCATCGTCCTGGTGGTGGCGGTGAATATGGGCGACTGGCACGAAATGTCGCCCACCGCACTCAAGCGTTTCAGCACGAAGTACCGCGTGATACTGCTCACCACCTTCGCCCTCACGGTGCTCTTCGACCTGACCATCGCCGTCGAGGTCGGCATGGTGCTCGCGAGCCTCGCCTTCATCTACCAGATGGCGCGTTTCACCCACGTGGATCGCTTGCCGCTCGAGCGTCGCCCCGACGCCGCGCGTTTCCTTCGCCCCGACGGTTCCCTGCGCGTGGCCGCCTACCGCATCTCCGGAGCACTCTTCTTCGGCGCCATCCACAAGCTCGACGAGCTCCTCGACACCCGGGATTGGCCCGACGTGGTCGTGCTCGACCTGGGCAAGCTCGTGAGCATCGACGCTTCGGGCCTGGACACGCTGCGCGCCATCGCCCGCGAACTCGGCAAACGCGGCATCCCTCTGGTGCTCGCCGAACCGAGCCGCGAAACGTTTCGCACGCTGCGCAAGGCGGGATTCCTCGACGAAATCGGCCGTGAGAACGTGCGACGCACCTTCGAGGACGCCTTGGCGCACGCCGCGACCTTGCAGCGACGCGAACCATCGATTTCCTATACGTAGGGAGACGCTGAAGAAATGAGCGAGCGGGATGAAGCGCAAGGCGTTTGGTGCGCAGCGACCGAGACATATCGAGTGGATAGGCGAGCGAGCACCGCGCAACGCAGCGATTCGCCCGCGCAGCCAATTATTCAGCGTTTCCCTAGCAGCGAGCGCTGCGGTATACTTGCCCGTTCCCAACGATCGACACCCACCCCACCGCGATGGATTATCTCGGCTTTCGCCTGCGCAACAACCTCTTCGTCGCCCCGATGGCGGGGGTCACCGACCGCCCCTTTCGGCAGCTGTGCAAACGCCTGGGCGCGGGATTGGCGGTCTCCGAGATGGTCACCTCCAATTCGCTGCTCTACGGCAGCGCCAAGACCCTGCGCCGGGCGGACCACACGGGCGAGGTCGAACCCATCGTCGTACAGATCGCCGGCGCCGACCCCGAAATGATGGCGCAGGCGGCGCGCCACAACGTCGAGCGCGGGGCGCAAATCATCGACATCAACATGGGCTGCCCGGCGAAGAAAGTGTGCAACGTCTATGCCGGCTCGGCACTCATGCAAGACGAATCACTCGCCGCCCGCATCCTGGAAGCCGTGGTGCGCGCCGTGCCCGACACGCCGGTGACGCTCAAGATGCGTACCGGCTGGAACCGCGCCAACAAGAACGCCCCGCGCCTTGCGCGCATCGCCGAATCCTGCGGCATCCGGGCGCTCGCCATCCACGGCCGCACCCGGGCCGATCAGTACATGGGCGAAGCGGAATACGACACCATCGCCCTGGTGAAGACCCTCGTCTCCGTTCCCGTGATCGCCAACGGCGACATCACCACGCCCGAGAAAGCCCGCGCCGTGCTGGACTACACCGGCGCCGACGGCGTGATGATCGGCCGCGCCGCCCAGGGGCGTCCCTGGCTCTTTCGCGAAATCGAGCACTACCTCGCCACCGGAAAGCACCTGCCGCCGCCTTCGCCGCTCGAGATCCGCGCCCTGCTGCTCGAGCACCTCGAAGACCTCTATGCCTTCTACGGTGAAACGACCGGCGTGAAGGTCGCGCGCAAGCACATTTCCTGGTATACCAAGGGGCTCGTCGGCTCGGCCGCCTTCCGTCAGCGCATGAACCAGCTCGAGACGGTGACCGAACAGCGCGCGGCGATCGACGAGTTCTTCGGCGAACTCGCCGCCCAGGATCTGGAGTTCGTGAAGGAACCCGACGAGGTCTGCGCATGAAACCGATGCCCGAATGCCGCGACGAGCTCGGCCGGGCGGTGCTCGCCACGCTCGAGCGCTATTTCCACGACCTCGAGGGCCAGACGCCCACGGGGTTGCATGCCTTGGTGATGGATCGGGTCGAATGCGAACTCATCCGCTACATCCTCGCCCGCGCCGGCGGCAACCAGACGCTGGCGGCGCAGATGCTCGGCATCAACCGCAACACCCTGCGGCGCAAGATCCAGCAATACCATCTCGGCTGACCTTCACGCACGGAAATCATCATGACGGAAAGATACGCACTCCTCAGCGTCTCGGACAAGACCGGCATCGTCGAATTCGCCCGAGGACTCGAACGGCTGGGCCTGCGGCTGCTCTCCACCGGCGGCACGGCCCAAGTGCTGCGCGAAGCCGGGTTGAACGTCACCGATGTGGCCGAGCACACGGGCTTTCCCGAGATGCTCGACGGCCGCGTCAAGACCCTGCACCCGCGCGTACACGGCGGTATCCTCGCGCGGCGCGACGACGAAGCCCATCTGGCCGCGCTCGCCGCCCACGGCATCCCCCTCATCGACGTCGTGGCCGTCAACCTCTACCCCTTCGAGCAGACCGTGGCGCGCCCGGGCTGCACCCTCGAAGAGGCGATCGAGAACATCGACATCGGCGGTCCGGCCATGGTACGCGCCGCGGCCAAGAATCACGGCAACGAGCAAGGGGGCGTGGCCGTGCTCACCGATCCGGCCGACTATGCGCCGCTGCTCGACGAGATGCACGCCAATGGCGGGCGTGTGAGCCATGCCACCCGTTACCGCCTCGCCGCCAAAGCCTTCACGCACACGGCACGCTACGATGCCGCCATTTCCCACTACCTCACCGCCCGCACCCCGGCGGGCGAGACAAGCCCATTTCCCACCGCCTTCCAGCCGGCCTTCGACAAGGTGCAGGACCTGCGCTACGGCGAGAACCCGCATCAGAGCGCCGCTTTCTATCGTGACCCGAGGGCGGCTGCGGGTGGCATCGCCCAGGCGCAGCAATTGCAAGGCAAGGAACTCTCCTACAACAACCTCGCCGACGCCGACGCCGCCTGGGAATGCGTCAAGAGCTTCGAACCCGCCGCCGATGGTCCTGCCTGCGTCATCGTCAAGCACGCCAATCCCTGCGGCGTCGCGCTCGGGGGAAGCCCGCTCGAAGCCTATCAGCGGGCCTTTGCCACCGACCCCACCTCCGCCTTCGGCGGCATCATCGCCTTCAACGTGCCCGTCGACGAGGCAGCGGCGCAGGCCGTCTCGGGGCAGTTCCTCGAAGTGCTCATCGCGCCGGGCTATACCCCTGAGGCACTCGAAGTGCTGGCGGCGAAGAAGAACGTGCGCGTGCTGCGTTGCCCTCTGGGCGTCGATCCCACCCAATGGGAGTACAAGCGCATTGGCGGGGGGCTCCTGGTGCAGACGCCGGATGCCGTCTCCTTCGACCCGGACCAGCTTCGTGTCGTCACCCGCCGCCTGCCCACACCCGAAGAAATGCGCGATCTCCTCTTCGTGTGGCGCGTGGCCAAGTACGTCAAGTCGAACGCCATCGTCTATGGCAAGGAACGGCGCACCGTCGGCATCGGCGCGGGTCAAATGAGCCGGGTCGACTCCTCGCGCATCGCCGTGATCAAGGCGCACAACGCCGGTCTGGAGGTGCGCGGCAGCGTGGTCGCCTCCGACGCCTTCTTCCCCTTCAGGGATGGGCTCGACGTGCTCGCCGAAGCCGGCGCCACCGCCGTCATCCAGCCCGGCGGGTCGGTGCGCGACGAAGAGGTGATCGCCGCAGCCGACGAGCATGGCCTGGCCATGGTCTTCACCGGCATCCGCCATTTCCGTCACTGACCGCCAGCAAAGAACGAGCGAACCCCTCATGAAGAAACACGGACTCACGGTGATGGTCATCGGCAGCGGCGGACGCGAACACGCGCTCGCCTGGAAGCTCGCCCAATCGCCGCGCGTACAGCACGTCCTCGTCGCCCCGGGCAACCCCGGCACCGCCCGCACGGAGAAATGCCGCAACGTGCCGGCGAGCACGATCGAACAATGGCTCGACGCCGCCCGGCAAGAGCACGTCGATCTCACCGTCGTCGGGCCGGAGGCACCGCTTGCCGCCGGTATCGTCGACGCCTTCCGCGAAGCGGGGCTTGCGATCTTCGGCCCGACCCAGGCCGCTGCCCAGCTCGAAGCGAGCAAGGATTTCGCCAAGCGCTTCATGCAGCGCCACGGAATTCCCACCGCCGCGTACCAGACCTTCGCCGACGCCGCGCAGGCGCACGCCTGGGTCGAGGCCAAAGGAGCCCCCATCGTCGTCAAGGCCGACGGGCTCGCCGCCGGCAAAGGGGTGGTGGTAGCGCAGACCCTTGCCGAGGCCCACGAGGCGATCGACCGCATGCTCGTGGCCAACGCCATGGGGGACGCCGGCGCGCGCGTGGTCATCGAGGAATTCATGGAAGGCGAAGAGGCGAGCTTCATCGTCATCGCCGACGGGCGCAACGCCTTGGCCTTGGCAACCAGCCAGGACCACAAGCGCCTGCTCGACGGCGACCATGGCCCCAACACCGGCGGCATGGGGGCCTACAGCCCCGCGCCGGTGGTCACCCCCGACGTGCACGCCCGCGTCATGCGCGAGATCATCCAACCCACCCTCGCCGGCATGGCCGCCGAAGGCACGCCCTACGTCGGATTCCTCTATGCAGGTCTCATGATCTCGCCGCAAGGCGAACCGCGGGTGGTCGAATTCAACTGCCGCCTGGGCGACCCCGAGGCGCAGCCGCTGCTCGCGCGGCTCAAGACCGACCTGGTCGAGCTCATCGAAGCGGCGCTTGCCGGCTCCCTGCTCGAAGTCGAAGCGCAATGGGACCGTCGTCCGGCGGTGGGTGTGGTGCTCGCTGCCGCCGGCTATCCGGAAGCCCCGCGCAAAGGCGACGTCATCACGGGGCTGCCCGAGGAATGCACCCCCCTCGAACCCAAGGAACCGGTGCTCGTCTTTCATGCCGGTACCGCCGAGCGCGAAGGACAGATCGTCACCAACGGCGGACGGGTGCTGTGCGTCACCGCACTCGGCGAAACCTTGCGCGAGGCGATCGCTCGCGCCTATACCGTAGCCGACCGCATCGAGTTCGCCGGCAAACAGATGCGCCGCGACATCGGCCACCGGGCGCTCAACCGCCACCACCCATGACGCCCGACACCGCCGCGATCCGGCATCATTTCCTCGCGCTGCAGGCGCGCATCGTGGCGGCGCTCGCCAGAATCGACGGCCGCCCGTTTCGCGAAGATCGTTGGCAACGGCCCGAGGGCGAAGCGCTCGTGGGCGACGGAGTGAGCTGCATCACCGAAGACGGCCCGGTGCTCGAGCGCGGCGGCGTCAATTTCTCCCATGTGCGCGGCGCGAGCCTGCCGCCTTCGGCGAGCGCACGGCGCCCCGAGCTCGCCGGGCGCGCCTTCGAGGCGCTGGGCGTGTCGCTCGTGCTGCACCCGCGCAATCCTTACTGCCCCACCGTACACCTCAACGTGCGCGCCTTCGTCGCCACCGCCGAAGGGCTGCCGCCCGTGTGGTGGTTTGGCGGCGGCATGGATCTCACGCCCTACTACCCTTTCGTCGAGGACATCGTGCACTTTCACCGCACCTGCCGCGACGCGGTGCTGGGCGCGGGCTTCGGCGAGGCGCACTATCGCCACTACAAGCGCTGGTGCGACGAGTACTTCTACCTCAAGCACCGCGAAGAACCGCGCGGCGTGGGCGGCCTCTTCTTCGACGATCTGGGGGCCGATGGCACCATCCCCTTCGAATCCGCCTGGCGGCTCGCCCAGGCCGTGGGAGATGCCTTCCTTCCAGCCTATCTCCCCATCCTCGAGCAGCGGCTCGCCCACCCCTACGGTGAGCGCGAGCGCGACTTCCAAGCCTATCGCCGCGGGCGCTACGTCGAATTCAACCTCGTGTGGGACCGCGGCACCCACTTCGGCTTGCAAAGCGGCGGGCGCACCGAAGCCATCCTCATGTCGCTGCCGCCGCTCGCGCGCTGGCGCTACGACTGGCACCCCGAGCCCGGCAGCCCCGAGGCGGCGCTCTACGAAGCGCTCAGGCCACGCGACTGGGCCGAACGCTCGGCCGAGGCTCCGCTCACCGGAACGGAATGAAAACCGGCGAGACGTCGATCGTCACGCCTGGACCGTAGTACGGCCGCGCATAGCGATACTCCACCACCCGCGGCGGCGGCGCCCAGTCGCGATAGATCACCGTCTTCTCACGCACCACCGTCACCGGCCGCCGATCCCAACCGTAATGACGCCCATGGTCATGGCGCTCGATCACCACCACGTCCGGCCGCCCTGGATGATGGCCCCATTCCCCCGGCCTTCCCGCCCACGCCGACGTCACTCCCAGCAACAGGGCTCCCAGTCCGAGCACGATCTTCTTCGTATTCATGATCCTTCCTCCGGCAAAGCTGTCTTTTTCCTGACTACAGAATAGCGTCCCTGGCGCTTCGCCAGCGTAAAAAGGTGTTTCGCCCAAAGTACGGCGGCAAAGCGCCTTCTTGCTACAATGAACGCACGCAAGCGCGTTGCGCCACTATCCGGAGTGCCCATGCCGCTACGCCACACCAAGATCGTCGCCACACTCGGCCCGGCAAGCTCCAGCGCCGAGGTGCTCGGCCGCATGATCGATGCCGGGCTCGACGTCGCCCGGCTCAACTTCTCCCACGGCAGCGCTGACGAGCACCGCGCCCGTGCCAAACTGGTGCGCGAGCTCGCCCTCGAGCGCGAAAGGCCCGTGGGACTACTCGGCGATCTGCAAGGGCCCAAGATCCGCATCGGCAAATTCGCCCAGGGAAAAATCACGCTCGAGCGCGGGCAGAAATTCGTGCTCGACGTCCGCTGCCCCGTAGGCGACGAAACCCGGGTCGGGCTCGACTATCCCGATCTGCCGCGCGACGTGCGCCCCGGCGACGTGCTGCTGCTCGACGATGGCAAGATCCGGCTGCAGGTCGATTACGTCGCCGGCGATCGCATCCATACCACGGTGCTCGTGGGCGGCGTGCTCTCCGATCACAAAGGCATCAACCGCCAGGGCGGCGGCCTCTCGGCCCCGGCGCTCACAGCCAAGGACATGGAAGACATCCGGCTCGCCGCCGAGATCGGCGTCGACTTCCTTGCCGTGTCTTTTCCCAAGAACGCCGCCGACATCTACATGGCGCGCCAGCTCATGCGCGCTGCCGGCGGGCACGCGCTCATCATCGCCAAGATCGAGCGCATCGAGGCGGTGCAAAACCTCGAGGAAATCCTGCAGGCGAGCGACGGCATCATGGTCGCGCGCGGCGATCTCGCCGTCGAAGTGGGCGATGCCACGGTACCGGCGCTGCAGAAAAAGATGCTGCGGCTCGCGCGCGAGCGCAACCGGCTCGCCATCACCGCCACGCAGATGATGGAATCGATGATCGAAAGTCCCGTGCCCACGCGCGCCGAAGTCTCGGACGTGGCCAACGCCGTGCTCGACGGCACCGACGCGGTCATGCTCTCGGCCGAGACCGCCAGCGGGCGCTATCCGGTCGAGACGGTGGAAGCCATGCACCGCGTCTGCCTCGAAGCCGAACGCTCGCAGGAGAGCTCGCTCGACCGGGAGCTGCTCGACCGGGTCTTCACCCGCATCGACGAAGCGATCGCCATGTCGGCCATCTGGACCGGCTGGCACCTGCGCGTCAAGGCGATCGCCGCCATGACGCAGACCGGCGCCACCGCCCTGTGGATGAGCCGCATCAACTGCGGCGTACCCATCTTCGCCCTCACCCCCGACGAGCACACGCGCAACCAGATGACGCTCTACCGCCAGGTCACCCCCATCCTCGTGTCACAGCTACACCAAGACCGCGACGAGATGCTGTGGGAGGCGGAAAAGATCCTGCTCGAGCGCGGCATCGTCGCCTACGACGATCTCATCGCGCTCACCATCGGCGAACCCATCGGCGTGCCCGGCGGCACCAACACCCTCAAGATCGTGCGCGTCGGACAGACCCTGCGGGCGAGCGTCCCGCCGGTGTAGAATCCGCCCGAACGATCCGCTCCCAAGGAGAAACGACCCATGCCTCTCGTCTCGATGCGCCAGCTGCTCGATCACGCCGCCGAACACGGCTACGGCATTCCCGCCTTCAACGTGAACAACCTCGAACAGGTGCAGGCGATCATGGAAGCCGCGGCCGAGACCGACAGCCCGGTGATCATGCAAGCCTCGGCCGGCGCACGCAAGTATGCCGGGGAGCCCTTCCTGCGCCACCTGCTGCTTGCCGCGGTCGAATCCTACCCGCATCTGCCGGTGGTGATGCACCAGGACCACGGCCAGACCCCGGCCGTGTGCATGGCCGCCATCCGCTCCGGCTTCACCAGCGTGATGATGGACGGCTCTCTGCTGGAAGACGGCAAGACCCCTTCTTCCTACGACTACAACGTGGCCGTCACCCAGGAAGTGGTGCGCTTCGCCCATTACATCGGCGTGACGGTGGAAGCCGAACTTGGCTGTCTGGGCTCGCTCGAGACCGGCCAGGCGGGCGAGGAAGACGGCATCGGCGCGGCCGGAACGCTCGCGCACTCGATGCTGCTCACCGACCCCGAGCAGGCCGCCGACTTCGTACGCGCCACGCAGTGCGACGCGCTGGCGATCGCCATCGGCACCAGCCACGGCGCCTACAAGTTCTCGCGCAAGCCCACCGGCGACATCCTGGCCATCGAGCGCGTGAAAGAGATCCACGCCCGGCTGCCCAACACCCACCTCGTCATGCACGGCTCCTCCAGCGTGCCGCAGGAGCTGCTCGAAGAGATCCGGCGCTACGGCGGCGACATGAAAGAGACCTATGGCGTGCCCGTCGAGGAAATTCAAACCGCCATCCGCTACGGCGTGCGCAAGATCAACATCGACACCGACATCCG
>JAQUGB010000040.1 GCA_028684345.1 Tepidiphilus sp.
TGTACAATCACCACATTCCCCAGAAAGCCCTGGGACATGTCCCGCCCATCGAGGCCATGAAAAGATGGTACGCAGAAAAACCGGAACTTTTCATAAAAATTCCACGCAATCGTCCGGGACCTGACAGGTAGCGATCCGCCGCTGGCGCCGCAGCCTTTTTTCTGCCGCCACATGGCGCGAGATCGCCGCGGTTCGCCAGCGCCTCAGGGCGTGCCGCTACGACCTCGTGCTCGACAGCCAAGGATTGCTCAAGAGCGCGCTGATCGCCCTGCAGGCACGCGGCGAGCGGCACGGCTACGATCGGCGCTCCATCCGCGAGCCGCTCGCTGCCCTCTTTTATACCCACCGACATACCGTTTCGCGTGCGCTGCACGCGGTGACGCGCAACCGCCTGCTGGCAGCGGCCGCACTCGGCTATCCCCCTCCGCAGACGGCGCCCGACTACGGCATCCGCCCCCCCCGGCAGCCCTTGCCGCTCGAGCTGCCGCCATGCTACGCCGTCGCCCTGCACGCGAGCAGCCGCGATTCCAAGCTGTGGCCGCAGACGCATTGGGTCGAACTCGGGCGCACGCTTGCCGCAGCCGGAGTGCCGCTCGTCTTGCCTTGGGGCAACGAGCGGGAACGGGAGCGCGCCCAGGCGATTGCCGCCCAGGTGCCGCACGCCCTGGTGCTGCCGCGCTTGCGCCTTGCCCAGCTCGCCACGCTGCTTGCCGGTGCCTGGGCCGTGGTGGGCGTGGATACGGGTTTGGTCCACCTTGCCGCGGCGCTCGACGTCCCCACCGTCGCGCTCTACACCGATACCGACCCGCAGCGCACCGGCGTCTTCCCCGGCCGCGCGCAGTCGGCGATCAATCTCGGCGGCGTCGGCCAGGTTCCAGCGCCCGCCGCCGTCCTGGAGGCGCTGGAGCGTCTCGACCGGCCCCCAGCCATGTCCCGGCACAGCGGCTGACCCTCCAAGCCGGGAGCGCGGTTTCCCCTCGCCGCCGTGTTCCGGGCGTGTTTCCTGCGACAAAGCGATCATCGGATCGATGCCACGATCGCTCTTGACCCGTGTCAAGGCGCCGGGTGCAGCGCCTCGCTACAGTGAGCGCCGGAAGCCCCGACATGGAGACATAAATGAGCACGATCGCCACCTTATTCACCCGAGACCACCGCCATGCCGACGACGGCTTCGCGGCGGTGGAAGCAGCGCTGCTCACCGGTCCTACCGCCTCGGCTCTCGACGCCTGGGAAGCGCTGGAGGCCGAATTGCTGCATCATTTCCTCGTAGAGGAGGAGGCGCTCTTTCCCGCATTCGAAGCCACCACGGGCATGAGCAGCGGACCCACCGAAGCGATGCGGCTCGAGCACGCGCAGATGCGCGAGCTCTTTGCGCCGCTTGCCGCCGCCATTGAAGCGGAAGAGACGGAGTCGGTGCGCGATCTGCTCGAGACCTTGCTCGTGATGCTGCAGCAACACAACATGAAAGAAGAGAACGTGCTCTACCCTCTTTGCGACCAGGCACTGGCAACGGCACAGCGCGAGGCGATTGCCCGACGGCTCGCCGCGACTTCGCCATGACCGGCTCACCCCCCTTCCACCGAGCCCCCGAAGGCTACGCGGAGACGGAGGCGATGCTCTTCGACGCGCGGGAACTGCTGCCGCCCGATCCTTTCGTGCGCACGCTTGAGCTGCTCGAACGGCTGGAAGGTGGGCGCTGGGTGCGGCTGCTGCTCTATCGCGTTCCCTGGCCACTCTTCGAGGCGATCGAACCGGACGGCTGGGCGCACCGGGAGTATGTCCACGACGACGGCACGGTGGAGGTTCATCTTTTCCGCCCCTTGAACGGCATCGAGACGAACGCGCGATGAAAGCCCAGCCGCTCGACGTCAAATCCTCACCGCCGTACGCGGTGCCGCTGCGCTGGTTCGCGCTGGCGCCCCCCATGCTCGCGCTCACCGGCCTACTGCTTCTCTTCGAAGGGCCAACGGCGGTGCTCAGCCGGTGGACACCGGCCGCGCTCGCGCTCACCCACCTCACGGCGCTCGGGTTCATGGGCAGCGTGATGCTGGGAGCGCTGGTCCAAGTGCTGCCGGTGCTCGCCGGCGCCGTCTGGCCGCCGATGATGTTCCGCTGGCATCTGTTACCCGCCGCCTGGGGAACGGGGGTGCTGCTGCTCGCCGCCTCCTTTCTCTGGCCGAATCCGGCGCTGACGGGAACGGCCGCGATGCTCCTCACGGGCACGCTCGCGGTCTTCCTCTCCATCGCCTTCCTCGCCCTGGCATCCGCCCGCAATCCGGCCGGCGGGGATCTGCGCCGGGCCTTGACCGGATTCGCCCTCACGGCGCTGCTGGGGCTGGGGCTACTCGCGCAGCGCGAGGGAATCTGGCTGGCGGATCATTTCGCCTGGGTAAGCTGGCATGTGGCGAGCGCCTGGAGCGTGTGGGGGCTGGGACTGGTGGCAGCGATCGCCTACGCGGTGGTGCCGATGTTCCAGCTCACGCCGCCCTACCCGGAGCGATTCCGGGCGCGCTGGGGTAAAGCCCTGTGGCTGCTGCCGCTGGCCGTCGGCGCGGGCGTGGCGTTCGGCAACGAGGTGGCCACGGGCACGGCCGTACTCGGTGCGCTGCTCTTGGTGCCGCCCTTCACGGTGCAGACGCTGCAGCTGCAGGCGCGCAGCAAACGCCCCCGGCACGACGCCACCTGGAAACTGTGGCGCATGGCCATGGTCTCGACCCTGGCGGCGCCACTCGCGGCTCTCCTTGCGGCGGGAGACGTGCTCTCGCCCTGGTGGGCAGGGGTGATCGTCTTCTGGGGTGGATTCGCGGCGGTGATCTGCGGCATGTGGGTGAAGATCCTGCCCTTTCTCACCTGGCTGCACCTGCAGCAGCGCCCCGGCCGCCAGGGATTCCCCCCGACGATGCTGCGCATCACGCCCGAAGCGCAGGCCGACCGGCTCTGGAGGATGCACGCGCTCGCTGCTGCACTGCTCCTTGCCGGGCTGATCTTCCCCGAACCGTTCATGCGCCTGGCGGGGCTGGCGGTGATCGCCTGCGCGGCGCAGCTGGGGTACATCCTGTGGCTGGCGGTGCGCACCTACCGCCGCTGGCCGCAGACGACGCAAGCGCAGGTCGAAGTACCTCCCTCGACGACCTCACCGGGGTGAGCGCCATGGACTACGACACGCTCAAGACCTTGCACCTCACGTTCGTGAGCCTGAGTCTGGCCGGTTTCCTCGTTCGATACGTCCTCGCCGAGTACCGGCCAGCGCTCCTGCAACGGCGCCTGCTGCGGGTCCTGCCCCACGTCAACGACACGCTGCTCTTCGCCGCCGGCATCGGCCTTGCCGTCCTGCTGCGCCTCTCTCCATTCACTGTTTCCTGGTTCGGCGTGAAGCTGCTGTGGCTGCTGGCCTATATCTTCGCCGGTTCGGTCGCCCTCGGGCACGGACGCACACCTCGCCAGCAACGGCTCGCCTTCGTCCTCGCCCTTTTCTCGTTTGCCCAGATCGTGGGTTGCGCGGTACGCAAATCGCCTTGGGGATGGTTCGGTTAGACGGAATCGGGCGACTTGACGCGAATCAATGCGCCGCCAGCCGCCCTTCCCTATCCTCGGTCTGCCGAATCCCCAAGGAGAACAGCATGGCCTCTTTCTTCAGCACGAGCGCCGCCCGCAACATGTTCTATGGCGGCACGCTCTTTTCCGTCCTCTTGTTCCTCGGCGTGACGTTGCACACGGAGAGCGTGCTGCCGCAGCGCGACCAGCGGGCGCAGATCGCGACCAACCCGGCCATCGCCGCCGGCAAGCGCATCTGGGAGGAGAACAACTGCATCGGGTGCCACACCCTGCTCGGCGAGGGTGCCTATTTCGCCCCCGAACTGGGCAACGTCTATAAACGGCGCGGACCGGAGTTCATCAAAGCTTGGATCCAAAGCCAACCCACCGGCGCACCCGGTCGCCGTCAGATGCCGCAGTTCCATCTCAGCGAGCAACAGCTCGACGATCTGGTGGAATTTCTGCGCTACGTCTCCGAGATCGATACGGCCGGCTGGCCCCCCAACATCGAAGGATGACCGGTTCCCCCAGGAGAATTTCCCATGAAATACGCTTCCCAGGCGGTCGCGAAACCCTATTTCGTCGCCGCGCTCGCCCTCTTCGTCGCCCAGATCCTGTTCGGCCTCGTGATGGGGCTCCAGTACGTGGTCGGCGACTTCCTCTTTCCTCACATCCCCTTCAACGTGGCGCGGATGGTGCACACCAACGCGCTGATCGTCTGGCTGCTGATGGGGTTCATGGGCGCGGCCTACTATCTCGTACCGGAAGAGGCCGAACGCGAGCTGCACTCACCGCGGCTCGCGCTCGTCACTTTCTGGGTCTTCCTCGTGGCGGCTGGCTTGACGGTGATCGGTTATCTTTCCGTCCCTTATGCCACGCTCGCCAAGCTCACCGGCAATGAATTCCTACCGACGATGGGACGCGAATTCCTCGAGCAGCCGACACTCACCAAGATCGGCATCGTGCTGGTGGCCCTGTCGCTGCTCTACAACCTGTCACTGACCTATCTGCGCGGGCGCAAGACGGCGATCACCTCGGTGCTGCTCTTCGGCCTGTGGGGACTGGCGCTGATGTTCCTCTTCGCTTTCGTCAATCCGATCAACGTGGTGCGCGACAAATTCTACTGGTGGTGGGTGGTGCACCTGTGGGTGGAAGGCGTGTGGGAACTGGTGCTGGGAGCGATCCTCGCCTTCGTGCTCGTCAAGATCACCGGTGTCGACCGTGAGGTGATCGACAAGTGGCTCTACGTGATCGTAACCCTGACGCTGGTGAGCGGACTGATCGGCACGGGGCACCACTACTACTGGATCGGTCTGCCGGAATACTGGCAGTGGCTCGGCTCGCTCTTCTCGGCGCTGGAGCCGTTGCCCTTCTTCGCCATGGTGCTCTTCGCCTTCAACATGGTCAATCGCCGCCGGCGCGATCATCCCAACCGGGCCGCGACGCTGTGGGCGCTGGGCACCAGCGTGATGGCCTTCCTCGGCGCGGGGGTCTGGGGATTCCTGCACACGCTCGCGCCGGTGAATTACTACACCCACGGCACGCAGCTCACCTCCTCGCACGGACACATGGCCTTCTACGGCGCCTACGTGATGGTGGTGCTGACGATCCTCTCCTACGCCTGGCCGCAGCTGCACGGGCGCACCGCGCAGGGCAACCGCTCGCAGGTGCTGGAGATGTGGGGATTCTGGCTGATGACGGTGTCGATGGTGTTCATCACCCTCTTTCTCACCGCTGCCGGCCTGCTGCAGGTCTGGCTGCAGCGCATGGGTGATACGCCGCTGCCCTTCATGGCGGCGCAGGAGAAAATCGCCTTCTTCTACTGGCTGCGGGAAGGCACGGGCGTGGTGTTCCTGGTCGGGCTTTTGACCTATTTGGCGAGTTTCTTCATCGGCGTAAAGGGCAGCCCCGCCTATGGTGAGGCAGCGCGTTCTTGAGCCGGACGACAAAGGGCGGAGGCTCGAGTCTCCGTCCTTTCTTTCCCCCGAACGTTTCAGTGGCTGGTACCGCCGGAGCGTTCCAACTTGTTCGCGACGTTGTACTTGCCGATGGGCTTGTTCATGGGGATGCGGCGCACGAGCTGCAGCGTCTGCGTATCGATCACCCACAAGGCGCCATCGGGAGCCGGCTCCATGACGCTCGCCAGCGCATGGCGGCCATCGCGCGTGAATTCCACGTGCGCAAACGTCTTCCCCGCTTCGGGGCGCAACGTCGCCACGATCTGCAGCGTCTCCTTGTCGAGAACTTGGATGCCGTCGCGACACTCTTTTGTCATCATACCGTCGACGAAGGCATAGCGGCTGTTCTCATGGGTGCGCACGAAGAACCCCTGCCCGCACAGCGGCACCTCGGCGACGGTATGCCAGTCGTCGAGGTCGATCACCGACAGCACCGGCCGCTGCAGATTGGTCGAGGCCATCAGGGTTCGCCCCTGCCGCTCGAAGACGACGCCGGAACCGAGATGCGGCATCCCGTCGAGGGCGAGTTCGGCCACGGGGCGGCCGACGTCGAGATCGATCACCTGGGCGCGGCCGTCGCGCGAAGCGCCGAGGACGCGGCGGTAGGACGGGTCGAAGAAGAAATCGTCGAGCACCAGATCCAGATCGACGCGGCGCGGATGCAAAAAACCGGGACGGCCGAGCGCCTCGGCCATGCGGTAGTCGTGCACCAGCCCGTCGTAGACCGGGGCGGCGTGCTCGTCGTAGCTCACTTCCCACAGTTGCGGCAGGTCCTTGAGCGCGACGACGAAGCTGCGGCGAGGAGCCGCGTCATAGACGGCCGAGACGCGCGACTCGGTCTTGCCGTCGCGGCTCGTCGCCGTGAGAATCTTCACCGGTTCGAGATCGGCATCGAGGATGACGAGCGTGTGAGGAAGGTAATTGGCCACGGCCACGAAGCGTCCATCCGCCGAGACTGCGAGGTTGCGTGCGTTGATGCCGACGCGCACCTGGGCCACGCGTTCGAGCGCCCACAGGTCGAATTTCTCCACCCAGCCGTCGCGCGAGGCGGTGTAGACGAAGCGTCCGTCCGGCGAGAATTTCGGTCCCCCATGCACGGCAAAATGCGTCGGCAGACGGGCGAGCACGGTGAAGCGATCGCCGTCGAGCACGCTCAGGTGATGATCCCCCTGCTCGACCACGACGAAGAGGTTGCGCGGATCGGCCTCATGGATCGGCCGCGCGAGCGGACGCGGCGGTTGCGCCTCGCGACTGGCGCGAATGTGTTCCTCGTCCCACTGCGGCGGCTCGGCAGCGGGACGCAGCAGCCAAGTGGCGAGCGCGGCGAAGTCCTCCTCGGCCAGCGTCCCGGCAAAAGAGGGCATTTGCGTGGCAGGGCGACCGTCGCGGATCACCGCCGCGATCTGCGGCGCCCGCAGGCGCTCCAGGCTCTCGGGCAGCAATGCTGGCCCCAGCCGCCCCCAGCGATCGGGGCCGTGACAGCTCGCACAATGCCGGGCATAGAGGACGGCTGGCTCCTCGGCTCGGGCAAGGGGGACGACGCCGAGCGCCGCGATGAGACAGGCAAGAAGGGGTTTCACGCGGCGATCTCTTCGTCGTAGAGGTAACAACCGGGATCTTCTCCCCAGGGCGATCCGGCACCGATCTTGGCGCGCACGCGCGAACTGCCGTTACACAGGTCGAGGAAACGGCAGCGGGCACAGCGCCCCTCGAGCCGGCGGGGATGTTCGCGCAATCGTGCCAGCAGCATGTCTTCGGCATCGGACCAGATGGCCGAGAAGGGGCGCTCGCGCACATCGCCGAGCCGCAGATGCCACCACATCGTGTCCGGATGCACTTTGCCCAGATTGTCGATGTTGGCGATATTGACGCCGCTCGCGTTGCCCCCCCATTGCCGCAGCTTGGCCTCGATGTGCGCCGCCCGCTCGGGGAAACGCCGCCGCACCCACAGCAGGAAGAAGGCGCCGTCGGCATCCTGGTTGCCGGTGGTGTATTCGCGCTTTCCTCCTTCCTGCCATTCCTGCAGACAGCGCTCGAAGAGCGTCTCCAGCGCCCAGCGGGCGGTCTGGACCGCGGCGTCCTGAGCGCGGTTCTTGCGGCCGCGTCCGGCGTAATTGAGGTGCGAGAGATAGAAGCGGGGCACGTTCTCGGCACGAACCCAGTCAAGAAGCGGCACGAGGTCGGCGGCGTTGCCCTCGGTGAGGGTGAAGCGCACCCCTACCTTGAGGCCGCGCGCCACGGCGCCGCGCACGGCCCGTGCGCTGGCGGCGAACGCCCCCACGTGACGGCGAAAACGGTCGTGCGTGGCCTCTAGCCCGTCGAGGCTGATGCCCACATAGTCGAATTCGGCCGCGGCGATGCGATCGAGCATCGCCTCGTCGATGAGCGTGCCGTTGGTCGACAGCGCCACGTACATCCCCTGCGCTTTGGCGTGCGCGGCCAGGGTGAAGAGATCCGGCCGCAGCAACGGCTCGCCGCCGGAGAGGATCAGCGCCGGCACACGAAAGCGCGCCAGGTCGTCGATCACCGCAAACGCCTCGGCGGTGCCGAGCTCGCCGGCGAAGTCGGCGTCGGCCGACAGGGAATAACAGTGCTCGCAAGCGAGGTTGCAGCGCCGGATCAGGTTCCAGATCACCACCGGCCCTGGCGGACGACGGCGCGGCCCGACCGGCGTGGGCGAGAAGAGTTCATCGACGAAGGTGCTCAGGCGAAACACGGTCCTGCTCCTTTCAGAAATCCAGCCGCACGCCGGTTTTTTTCAGGATGCGGCTGGAGAACAACACCTCGTGGGCGCGCACGGCTCCCGGAAAGCACGCAGCGAGCCGGACGGCGGCAACCGCGACCGCCCGCTCTACCTCGGCGCGCTCGCGGGCGTGGAACATGGCGAACAGGTTGTAGCGCCACAGCGGCAGGGCACGCGGTCGGCGGTAGCAGTGGCTCACTTCGCCCTGCGCGGCGAGCCATTGCCCGAGCTCGTCGACGCGCTCGTCGTCCACATCCCACACGCTCATGCCATTGGCGACATAGCCCAAGGCATAGTGGTTGGGGGCGGCGGCGATGCGGCGGATCACCCCGACCGCGTGCAACCGCGCGAGCCGTGCGAAGACTTCCTCCGGCGCCCAGCCCAAGCGCTCGGCCAGCGCGTGGTACGGCCGCACTGCGAGCGGCAGCCCTTCCTGCGTAGCCAACATCAACGCCCGGTCCCGCTCGTCGGGCACGAAGGGCGCCTCGCCGTTCATGGACGCAACCTCAAGCGCACGAAATACTCGCGCTCCTTGGGGAAGAGCCACACCGGCAGAGAGACGGCATTCTCGATCGCCCGCGCCGTCTCGACGATTCCCTCGGGGCGCGTGGCCGCGAGCACGAACCACATGTTGAGCGCGTGTTCGCGGCGGTAGTTGTGTGCCACCTGGGGAAAGGCGCCGACGGCGACCGTCACCTCGTCGAAGCGCTCCTCGGGCACCGCCATCGCCGCCAAGCAGAACGCGCCCCCCATGCGCTCGACCTGGAAGAAGGGCCCGAAGCGCGTCACGATCCCCTCGGCGAGATAGCGCCGCAGCCGCTGCAGGACCTCCTCCTCGCTCACCCCGAGCCCTGTGGCCAATACGGCGAAAGGCCGCTCACACAGGGGCAGGTCATCCTGCAGCGCCCACAGCAGCTGCCGATCGAGATCATCGAGCGTCGCCGGCCTCCTCTCTCTCATCGCTCCCGCCCCGTGTAGTCCGCGCCGGTCTGCTTGTATTCCTTGGTGCTGAAAAGCACCCGGTGCGGCCAGCGATCGAGCCCGAGCTCAACCCCAAGACGATGGCGCTCGCGCAACACCGTCTCGCGATCGCGGCCATGGATCATCGCATAGAGGTTGTAGGGCCAGTGCGGAGGCGCGCGGAAACGTTCGTAGCACAAGCTCACCGCCGGCTCGAGAGCAAGCCGCTCGCCTGCCTCGCGCACTGCATCGTCGGACACATCCCACACGCACATGGCATTGGCCCGGTAGCCGAGACGGCGGTGACGCACCACCGCCCCGATGCGGCGCACCACCCTCGTGCCGATCCACTGCTCGAGCTGGGCGATCACCGCCGTCTCCGACCAGCCGATTGCCTCCCCCACCGCGGCATAGGGATGCGGCACCAGCGGCAAACCCGCCGAGAGCGCATGGACCAAGGGTTCCATCTCGGCCGAGAGGCTCGCCTGCGTCGGCACCTCCGCCTTGATTGGCGCGCGTTTCTTCTCTCCAGTCAGATCGAAGCCGAGGTCGACGAAGAATTCGGTGCGCAACGGCAGGGCGATCACCGGTACGTCCAGAGCCCGCTCGATCGCCACGAGTATCGCCCGGCCCCGCGATTCGGAAGGAGACGTGATTACGAACCACAGATTCCATTCGTCCTCGCGGGCATAGTTGTGATTCACCTCGGGAAAGATGCTCACGCACTCGGCAACCGCATCGAGCTTGTCAGGCGGTACGCGCGCGGCCGCGAGCGTACTCCAGCCAAGGCGCCGCGGTGCCCACACCGGCCCCAGCCGCGCCATCCATCCTGCCTTCCGGGCGGCGGCGAACGCCTCGATCACCTTTGTCTCGCCCGTTCCCTCGTACCCGGCAACGGCCGCAAAAGGCGAAGGCACGAGTGGGAAACCCCGCTGCCAGCGATTGACCAAGGAAAGCAGCGTATCCATCGGCTCACATTCCGAAACGCGTAGCGCGATAGGTGAAGAAGATGCCGCTGGGGCTGCGGGCCGCGAGGCGGTCGAGCTCCCGGTGCGTCTTCGCATCATAGACCACGATCCGGTCGTCGTCGCGGCACGATACCCACAGCTGATCCCCCTTGGGCGTGAATTCCATGTGCAGCACCGCCCGCCCCGGTTCGAGCGTATCGCGCACCGTCAGCGTCTCGGCGTCGATCACCTGCACGCGCCCGTTGTCGGGGAAAGCGAAGTTCACCCAGATCTCCCGTCCATCGGGACGGGCCATGACGAAGACCGGCTGCCCCGCCACCGCCACGCGCCCAAGCTCGCGCCAGTCACGCCGATCGACGACCAGCACTTCGTGCCGCCCGATCGCCGGCAGGAACAGGCGCTCGCCGGCCTGCGCCCAGCCCCGCAGATGCGGCATCTTATAGACGGGCAGAGGGGTCTCGCCCCGGCCATATCCGTCAAGGATACGACGCACCCCGGCCTCCGGATGCCAGGAATCCCACAGCGCCACACCATCTTCGCCAAAAAGCCCGGCAAGGTAGAAACGCCCGTCCGGAGTCACCAGTCCGTCATAGGGCTGGCGACCGGCAGAGGCGCACTCCGTACGGGGAGTGTCGGGCACGGAGAAGTCGCTCACACAGATCTCCCCCGCATCGAAGAGCGCGTAGGCGAAACGCTGCCCCGGCAGATCGGCCAACCCTACCACTTTCGATGCCTTGCCATCCGGCCCCGGCTTGGTCGGCACCTCCGCCACCAGGTGTAGATCGTCGGCGGAAAACGCCTTGATGCCGCCGGGTTCGTAGTTCTGCGCCACCACCAGCCGCCCGTCCTGCGAAATGGCCCCACCGATGGAATTTCCTGCCTGCTGCACGCGGGCGACGATGCCCGGTCGCAGCAGATCCAGCTTGGTGATCGCCCCATCGCGCCCGAAGACGTAGGCGAAGCGCTGGTCGCGCGAGAAAACCACTGAGGCATGCGACAGATCCCCCAGCCCTTCGACGCGGGCGAGCACCTCGGGCGTGGTGTGCGCCACGATCAGCACGCTGCCGCTCGCCCGCTCGATCACCACTCCCAGATCGCCCGTACCGCGCTCCTGCGCCCCAGACAGTCCCGCGACGCCGGCACTCAGTGCGAAGACGAACCAGCGGGCAGCGGAGGAAAGCCTTCTTGCAAACGCTCGACGATCCATGTGATCTCCTCCGTACCGAGTAGCCCCAAAAAGGGCGGCATCGGCGTGCC
>JAQUGB010000224.1 GCA_028684345.1 Tepidiphilus sp.
GTTACTGCGATTATGAAGGATGCAGGTTTCGCACATATGGGTGTGGGCTGGTGCTGCAGCATCTTCGTCATGTCGGGGCTCCAGGGAGACGAAGCAATCATAAGCGGGGCAATGGGGGCAAGGGCGGACGGCAAGCTTGTCAGGGATTCGGTTGCTGCGTGAGGCGCTGGATTTCGGCTTGCAGGCGTTGCCCCAGACGTTCGGGGTCGGCGAGAAGGCTTCTGACCCAGTCAAAGGAGGGCGGCACGCCGTGCGCCATGGCGTTGCGCAGATTTTTCAGCGTCCAGTAGGCTTGTTTTTTCCACTCGGGATGCTCGCCTTGGCGCAGTTCCTTTTGCAGGAGTTCATCGGCAGCGGTGCGGTCTTGGTAGTCGTAGGGATTGCGCCCCAGGTCGAGACATTGCAAGGTGATGGTGGCTTCCAGCCCCAGAATCGCCGCCCGCAGGTAGTCGCGTCGGGCAAGTGCTCGCAGGGCGAGCTGACGCTGTTGCTCAGCGAGGTTTCTTCCCTGTGCCCATTGCAGCCGCTCGCGCAGGCGATTCCGGAAAAGCTCGGAAGCGCCTTCGAGCGGGGTGTCCAAGGCGTGCAGGACGGTTTGTAGCTGTTGCGCGGCAGGAGGAATCTGGGTCGTGCGCTCGAAGAATGCCGCTTTGACGAGACAGCGTGCCTTGTCGGCAGGAAAACCGTCGGCCTCCAGGAGCGGCGCGAAAACGCCATAATCGCCGCTCGCGTCGAAGCGCGCCAGCGCTTTCACCCAACGGGCGATGGCGAGCAGGCCATCGAGCCGCAGTACGGGGGTGAGGCCGCCCTCGCTCATGTCGAAGGCGCCGTAATAAACGGCGGCAATGGTGGCATCGCGGGTGGATTCGAGGAACTGCGCCGCGGTGAGCGCCAGCATCCCCAGGTGGCGAAAACCGTGCGTGACGTCGAAGTGCAATATTTCCCTGCGAGACACCCACAGAGCGAGGCGCTGAAGGATGACCTGTTGTTCGTCGAGGTCGCGCGCCGTTGGGATCACCGAAAGCTGCACCGGCCGGCCGAGCGCACGTTCGATCAGCGGATGGACCCGATCGAGTAAGGCATCGTCGACCGTGCCATGCTGCACGTGCTCGATCAGCTCGAGCCGCAAGCTTTCTTCTTCCCCTTCGGACGCATGATGTTCCACCAGAACGTCCCACATGCTCGAACTCGTGCCGAGCACGATCAGCCGCTCGACCTCGATCCAGCGCGCCAGAGCCAAACCGAGATAGGGGGTCTGTACCGTGCTGCCATCGGGCAGACGGTAGGTGGCCTGCCGGTAGCCCTTTTGTGGGTCGAGAGCGGATTTGCCGAGAAAGGTGACGAGGCTCGTCATGGGCGTTTTCCTTCTTCGAGAATGACGATGTGCTTCGGATCGAGTCGCAACTGGAATTCGGCGTTGCGTCGCCGTTCGCCCAAGCTCTCGAAGAGATAGGGCTCGGCACGGCGCAAACCCAGCTCGCGTTGCAGGCGGTGCTTCAGCGCGCTCTTGCGCTCGTCGATGAAGGCGGGCTCCATGCCTTCTTTCAGGCGATGGTGGGTGGACGTGTCGCGGTCGTCCGGGTCGGTGCGCAGGCGCTCGTATTCGCGCAGGTATTCCTGCGCATCGAGCAGGGCGGCTTCGCTGCCCGCCTTGCGGCGGATCGGCCGTCCGGCGAGCCGACGCCGCGCTGCCCACAGCAAAAAGGCGAAATCGGCGGGTTTCAGAGCAATGCGCTGTCCGGCGGCCACGATCGTGTGGGTTTCCGGTTCGAGCACGAGGCGGGTGGGCGCCAGCCGTTCTTGGACATTGCGCACTGCGTCGCTGAACCGGGTTCCGGGACGGAAGAGGCGCTCTTCGGGCAGCTCGTCGCGCAGGCGCACGAAAGGGATGTCCCCCAGCCAGACCGTCGCATCTGCGGCGTCGATCATCTCGCTGGCGCTGCCGGGGCGCGGGATCGGGTTGGAATGGGGCGTGGGGTAGAAGAAATGCGGGCTCGACTCGTAGGGCACCGAGACGAGTACGTGGCTCAGCCGATCTTGGTCGCGTCCGAAAAGGCTCATCGCGTAGCCGAGGAAGAAACCCATCGTCTTGCGCCCGCCGGCGATCGACGCGTGGATCTGGCTCGACGGGTCGGCCGTGAGCAGGCGCACGCGCTCGACGATGGTGTCTGCCGTGAGCGCATTGTCCGTGTCGTCGCGAATGTCATCGAGCGGGGTGCCGTCGGGCCGTTCGATCAGATGGATGTGCGATTCGTCGAAAGCGATTTCCGGCAGTTGGTAGTCGGCGCGCAGGCGATGGAACCAACCGGTCTTGGGATGAAGCAACTGCAAGCGGGCGTTGTCGGCCCCGCGTGTGGTCGTGATGAGGCGGATCTCGGTCGGAATCCAGCGCGGCGAGGATGCGACCGCGAGCGCATAGAGCGTTTCGGTGACGATCTGCGGCGACAGACCGGTGACCGCCAACAGAATGCGGCGGGGGAACTCGGTCAGCGGATCGGTTGGTTCCTGGGGCATGACAAGCGGGCCGTAATGAGTGACGAACGAATTTTGGCATAGTCCGGGAGAATTGCGCCGGTCGACAAGCTTGTCGTTCGAAAAAATTGCGCAGGGCTGCCCAGCTTCAACCAGTAAGACCTCCTCCCCTGTGCTCCGGGTGCCCCCGCGCACCCGGTCGTGACGGTTTTTCGGGGCGATCCCCTGGGAACCTCGATCAACCCCCGTTTTCCGGGAAACTCGC
>JAQUGB010000225.1 GCA_028684345.1 Tepidiphilus sp.
ACTCCGCCATCAAGGCCGAGGTCGAAATGCCGAAACCGGCCGCCGTACGTGCCTTGTCGATGGCGAGTTCGATCGATTGGGAAAAGGAAAGCGGCATGCGCAGGAAGGCGACGAGTAGCCCCGAGGCGTCGCACACGGCCACGTTGATGCGCACCCCGAGCCGCTGCGCGTGCGCTACCGCAGCCGCGATGGCCGCGTGTCCCGCTTCCCAGCTCAGGGTCGTGGTCGGAACCTCCAGCTCCATCCCTTCCTCCTGTTTATCGATCCATATCTTTTTTTTTTTGATTACAGCACAAAATTTCGAGATTTGCAAGCAATCGAGAGCCAAATTTGTCAACAAATAGAACTGTCCGGTTTCGTAGTACATAAACTGTCCGCTTTTCCGAGCCGGGGGAGGGAAGGCGTGAAGGGCGTAGCCCGGAGCGCCTTCCCTCCCCGGCAGGCGCCGCGGCGGACCTACGCGACAACCTGCAGTTCGGGGGTTTGCAGCTGACCGTCAGCCGTGTAGCGCGCGAGCCTTCGCGGGCTATGGAAGATCGCCAGCCGCCCGTCCAGGTAGGCTTTCAGGTCCCGGACGATTGCGACGGGTGGCAGTGAGCCACCCATCTGTGAGCCACCCATTTTTACCCCTCGCGCGAGCGCGCCGTTTCCACGATTCGCGGCAGGATCTGGGCGGCGTCGCCGCGCAGGCGGTAATCGACGAGGTGCGACACGGCAGTCGGTTCGGGGTTGATCTCTATCGTAGGTATGCCGGCGCTGGCGGCGAGCGCCACCGGTTCGGCGATGTAGGGGAAGAGGCTGGTCGTGCCCACCGAGAACACGAGGTCGAATCCGCGTGCGAGCTCTTCGTCGAGTCGGGTGAGCGCTTCCGGCGGCAAGGGCTCGCCGAAGAGCACCGCACTGGGGCGCAGCACGGCGCCGCACTCAGGACAGCGCGGCGGGATGGGTAGGTTCTGCCAATCTTCGTTTGGACGCCGGTAAGTGCACACGGTGCAGTGCAGCTCACGCAGATTGCCGTGAATCTCGATGACGTTGCGGCTGCCGGCTTCGAGATGCAGTCCGTCGACGTTTTGCGTGAGCACCACCGCGTGTGGCAGCGCGGCGATGGCGCGGTGCGCTTCGTTGACTTGCGCGCGGCCGGCCAGGCGCTGCGCCATGCGCAGGAGCTCGCGCCAGGTGAGTTCCGGCCGTGTGCGCAGCATGTAGCCCGAAAGCACGTCCTCGTAGGGCAGCCCTTCCTCATTGAGGCCGTTGGCGTAGAGCCCGCCCGTGCCGCGGTAGGTGGGTAAGCCCGAGGCGGCGGAAATGCCGGCTCCGGTGATGAAGAGCGGCCGACGGGCGAGGGCGAGCAGTTCGGCGATTTCGTTCAGCGTATGCGTATCGTTCATGATGATGGTTTATCCGGATGCAGCTTTTGGATAAACCATAAGACCGGAAAGGTCAAATCAGGTTCGCACGGCTGCGCCGATGGCGCAAGGCGTCGTCGAGCGTGGCGGCCACTAGCCCGGTGAGGATGAACACGAAGCCGGCGAGATCGTTCCACGGCAGCGCCTCGCCCAGCATGGCCATGGAGGCGAGATAGCCCACCAGCGGCACGCTCAGGGTGGCGAGGCTGGTGGTGATGGCGGGCAGCGCCCGCGTGACGGTGATCATCGCCCAGAAGCAGAAGGCGGTGGTGATCGGGCCGTTGTAGAGCAGGATGGCCCACAGCGGCGCTTCCCAGCGGATGTGGGCGACGTCTTCCAGCGCGAGGGAGAGCGGCAGCAGCACCAGGGCGGCGATGCCCGTCTGCCAGGGAGCGAGCGAAAGCGGTGTGCCGCGCCAGCGATGGCCTCGTACCTGCACGATCAACACCGCCCACAGGAGCGCCGCGAGCAGCAGCGCCCCGTTGCCGAACAGCACCTGCGGATCGCGCCAGTCGAAGGCGAGGGGATTGAATAGGATCACCACGCCGGCAAGCCCCAGGGTGACGCCCAGCAGCCGCAGGCGCGTGAGCGGCTCGCGCAGCCGCCATACGGCGAGCGGCAATACCCACAGCGGTGTGGTGTAGGCGAGGATGGCCGAGCGCCCGGCGGAGACGTATTGCAAGCCGAGGTTGACCAGGGCGCTGAAGGCGGCCATCTGCAGCAGACCGACGCTAACGACTACGGGCCAATCCTCACGGTGCGGCCACTTCAGCTGACCGCGCCAGGCGGCGACAGCGGCGAGGATGGCGGTCCCGAGCACCATGCGCGCCGCGGCAAAGGCGATCGGCGGAATGTACTGCAGGCCGTATTTCATGATGGGCCAGTTGGCCCCCCAGAGGATGACGACGAACAGCAGCAGGGCCCAGGCGCGACGCGGAGAAGGGGGGGCGGGATCGGGCGGCGACATGGTGCCGTGGTGTGTTCAGACGTTGAAGAGGAAGTGGATCACGTCGCCGTCCTGAACCACGTAGTCTTTGCCCTCGGCGCGCATCTTGCCGGCTTCCTTGGCGCCGTGCTCACCGCCGCAGCGGATGAAATCTTCATAGGAGATGGTCTGGGCACGGATGAATCCGCGTTCGAAGTCGGTGTGAATCACCCCGGCCGCCTGCGGGGCGGTGGCGCCGATGGGAATGGTCCAGGCGCTCACTTCCTTGACGCCGGCGGTGAAGTAGGTTTGCAAACCCAGGAGCCGGTAGGCGGCACGGATGAGCCGGTTCAGTCCCGGTTCTTCCAGCCCCATCTCGGCGAGGAA
>JAQUGB010000226.1 GCA_028684345.1 Tepidiphilus sp.
CGACGCTCTCGGCGACTTCGGCGAACTCGGGAATCTGGTCGAAGTTCATGTAGCGGTAGATCTCGCTCGCCTTGCTCGTCACCGGCTGCAGGTGCGCGAGGTACTCTTCCACCGTGGGGATGCGACCGAGCAGCGCGCAGACCGCCGCGAGTTCGGCCGAACCGAGATAGACGCGCGTATCCAGCCCCAGCCGATTGGGGAAGTTGCGCGTCGAGGTCGACATCGCGGTGGCGCCGCGCTTGATCTGCGCCTGGTTGCCCATGCACAGGGAGCAGCCTGGCACCTCCATGCGAGCGCCGGCGCGGCCGAGGATGCCGTAGTAGCCTTCCTCGCGCAGCATCATCTCGTCCATCTTGGTGGGCGGGGCGATCCACAGCCGCGCCGGGATGTCGCTCTTGCCTTCGAGCACCTTGGCGGCGGCGCGGAAATGGCCGATGTTGGTCATGCACGAGCCGATGAAGACTTCGTCGATCTTGTCCCCGGCGACTTCCGAGAGGCGCTTGACGTCGTCGGGGTCGTTCGGACAGGCGACGATGGGCTCGGTGATCTCAGAGAGGTCGATCTCGATCACCGCGGCGTACTCGGCATCTGGATCGCGCTCGAGCAGCTGCGGGTTTGCGATCCAGTCTTCCATCGCCTTGATGCGCCGCTCGAGGGTGCGGCGATCCTGATAGCCTTCGGCGATCATCCACTTGAGGAGCGCGATGTTCGAGCGCAGGTATTCGATGATCGGTTCTTTGTCGAGCTTGACCGTGCAGGCGGCGGCAGAGCGCTCGGCGGAGGCGTCCGACAGTTCGAAGGCTTGCTCGACCTTGAGCTGCGGCAGCCCTTCGATCTCGAGGATGCGGCCGGAGAAGATGTTCTTCTTGCCTTTCTTCTCGACGGTGAGGAGACCCTGCTGGATCGCATAGTAGGGAATGGCATTGACGAGATCGCGCAGGGTGATGCCGGGCTGCATTTCGCCCTTGAACTTGACCAGCACCGATTCGGGCATGTCGAGCGGCATGGCACCGGTGGCGGCGGCGAAGGCCACCAGCCCCGAACCGGCCGGGAAGGAGATGCCGATGGGAAAGCGAGTGTGCGAGTCGCCGCCGGTGCCGACGGTGTCGGGCAGCAGCATGCGGTTGAGCCAGGAGTGGATGACGCCGTCGCCCGGGCGCAGGGAGACGCCGCCGCGTTCGGTGATGAATTTCGGCAGCTCGCGGTGCATCTTGACGTCGACGGGCTTGGGATAGGCGGCGGTGTGGCAGAAGGACTGCATCACGAGGTCGGCGGAGAAGCCGAGGCAGGCGAGGTCCTTGAGTTCGTCGCGCGTCATGGGGCCGGTGGTGTCCTGCGAGCCGACGGTGGTCATGCGCGGTTCGCAGTAGGTGCCGGGACGCACGCCCTGTCCTTCGGGCAGACCGCAGGCGCGACCGACCATTTTCTGGGCCAGGGTGAAGCCCTTGCCGGTGTCCTTGGGCTGCTGCGGCAGACGGAAGAGCGTGCTCGGCGGCAGGCCAAGCGCTTCGCGCGCCTTGGCGGTGAGCCCACGACCGATGATGAGCGGGATGCGGCCGCCGGCGCGCACTTCGTCGAGCAGCACCGGGGTCTTGAGGCGGGACTCGGCGATGAGCTCGCCGTTCTTGTAGGCCTTGACTTCGGCGGTGTCGTGGTCGATGACGAGCTCGACCTCATCGCCCATTTCCATCTTGCTGACGTCGATCTCGATGGGCAAGGCGCCGGCGTCTTCCTGGGTATTGAAGAAGATGGGGGCGATCTTGCCGCCGAGGCAGATGCCGCCGTAGCGCTTGTTCGGCACGAAGGGGATGTCCTGGCCGGTCCACCAGATCACGGAGTTGGTGGCGGACTTGCGCGAGGAGCCGGTACCGACGACGTCACCGACGTAGGCCACGACTTTGCCTTTCTTCTTGAGCTCCTCGATGAGGCGGATCGGGCCGCGCTGACCCGGTTCGTCCGGTTCGATGCCAGGACGGGGGTTTTTGAGCATGGCCAAGGCGTGCAGCGGGATGTCGGGCCGCGACCAGGCGTCTGGCGCCGGCGAGAGGTCGTCGGTGTTGGTCTCGCCGGGCACCTTGAAGACGGTGATCTCGAGGCGTTCAGGCACGGGCGGGCGGGAGGTGAACCATTCGCCTTCGGCCCAGGAGCGCAGCACGGCCTGGGCGTTGGCATTGCCCTGCTCGGCCTTTTCCTTGACGTCGTGGAAATAGTCGAACACCAGCAGCGTCTTCTTGAGCCCTTCGGCGGCGATGGAGCCGACGAGGGGATCGTCGAGCAGATCGATCAGGGGCTGGACGTTGTAGCCGCCGAGCATGGTACCGAGCAGTTCGGTGGCGCGCTCGCGCGACAGCAGCGGGTTTTTCTCTTCGCCCTTGGCCACGCTCGCGAGGAATTCAGCCTTGACTTTGGCGGCGTCGTCGACGCCGGGCGGCACGCGCTGCTCGAGCAGTTCGAGCAGGAAAGCCTCTTCGCCGGCAGGCGGTTGGCGCAGCAGCGCGATGAGCTGCTCGGTTTGTTCTTTCGACAGCGGCAAGGGAGGAATGCCGAGCGCGGCGCGTTCGGCGGCATGGGCACGATAGGCTTCTAGCACGACGATCACCTCATCTGGGTTTGGGTCGAAAACCGCGGAAAGCGAACAGGTTCGATATTATATGTCTTTTATAAGACTTGGGCGTCCCCCGGCTCATTGTACCAAAGGGCAAGGCGCAAAAAACC
>JAQUGB010000227.1 GCA_028684345.1 Tepidiphilus sp.
CGCCGCAGGCATTCTCCGACCAGGGAGAATCCCGCCCCCTGGGTGAAGTCGCCGGCGTGCGGCTGTGGCACGTGGTACTCTCGCCGAGCGCGCCGCCCCTGCCGCCGGGCATCGCCAAAGTGACGTACACCTCGGGAACCACCGGCACGCCCAAAGGCGTTTTGCTGCGGCGCGAAGCCATGGAAGCGGTGGCGCGCTCGCTCGTGTGGGCGGCGGAGGCGAAGGCGGGCGAACGGCATCTCGCGGTCCTGCCGCTTTCCGTCCTGCTGGAGAACATCGCCGGGCTGTACGCGCCGCTGCTCGCCGGCATGGACACGGTGCTCTGGCCCGTGGCCGAACTCGGCTTGCGCGGCTCGGCCGGAGTCGATCCTGCCCGTCTGTGGTTGGCACTGCAGCGCGCCGAACCGGACACGGTGGTGCTCACTCCCCAGCTCTTGCGCGCGCTGGTGACGGAAGTCGAGCGGCGCGGACCGCCCACGGCGCAGCTGCGCTTTCTCGCCGTCGGTGGAGGGAAAGTCCCCGTGCGTCTCCTCGATCAGGCCCGAGCGCTGGGACTGCCGGTGTATGAAGGCTATGGCCTGTCGGAATGCGCCTCAGTGGTGGCGGTGAATCGCCCCGCAGCGGAGCGCCCCGGCAGCGTCGGCCAGCCGCTGCCGCATTGCGACGTGCGGCTCGCGGCCGACGGCGAAGTGCTGGTGCGCGGCGCGCTGTGCGCGGGCTATCTGCGGCAGGAAGCGCCCGAGCTCATCGACGGATTCTGGCCGACGGGGGATATCGGTACTTTCGACGAAGAGGGCTTCCTCTTCCTCACCGGACGCAAAAAGGACATCTACGTCACCGCCTTCGGCCGCAACGTCTCGCCAGAATGGGTCGAAGGGGAATTGACCCAGGAACAAGGCATCATCCAGGCAGCGGTGTTCGGCGAAGGGCGCGCGCACAACCTGGCCGTGCTCCACACGACGCTGCCCGAGGCGGCGCTCGCACGGGCGCTTGCCTCAGTCAATGCGCGCCTGCCCGACTACGCCCGCATCGCCGCCTGGGTGCGGGCCGATGCGCCCTTCACCCCTGAAAACGGCCTGCTCACGCCCAACGGGCGGCTGCGCCGGGCGCACATCTTCGCGGCCTACGCACCGGCCCTCGAGCGGCTGTGGTCACAACTGGAACACTGACAAGGAGCAATACGATGGGGTTCTATCACACCTTGCTGCAGGAAACAGAACACGAACGCACCCACTTCCTGGCCATCCCGCTCTTCGCCGCCGCGGTGGAAGGGAACGTGAGCCTGCAGACCTACCGCGCCTTCCTCACCCAAGCCTATCATCACGTCAACCAGACGGTGCCCCTGCTGATGGCGGTGGGCGCACGGCTCCCCGAGCGGCTCGAATGGCTGCGCGGCGCGGTGGCCGAATACATCCGCGAGGAATACGGTCATCATGAATGGGTGCTCGATGATTTGCGCGCCTGCGGCGTCGATGCCGAGGCGGTGCGCCGCGGCGAACCGGCGCCCGAGACCGATCGTATGATCGCCTACGCCTGGGACACGGTGATGCGACGCAACCCCGTGGGCTTCTTCGGCATGGTGCTGGTGCTCGAAGGCACGAGCGTCAACCTCGCCACGCGCGCGGCCAAGGCGATCCAGGCGGCGCTCGGCCTGCCCGATGCGGCGTTCTCCTACCTCACCAGCCACGGCGATCTCGATCAGAGCCACATCGCCTACTTCGAGCGCCTGATGGACCGGATCACGGACGAAGACGACCAGCGCGCAGTGATCCGCTGTGCCAAGCAGATGTACCGGCTCTACGGCGACATGTTCCGCGCCCTGCCGCAATGAGGAAAACCCATGGATATACGAGGCAAACGCGTTCTACTGACCGGAGCAAGCGGCGGCATCGGCGCGCCGCTCGCCCAGAGGCTCGCAGCGGCCGGCGCACGGCTGGCGCTGGTAGGGCGGCGCCGTGAAGCGCTGGAAGCGCTGGCGGAGAACATCCCGTCAGCGGCGCTCGTCGTCGCCGATCTCGGCAGCGCGCCGGGGTGCCGCGCTGCCGTCGACGAGGCGCGCGGCGCGCTGGGCGGCATCGACCTCCTGGTGCATCTGGCCGGAGAAGGAAGCTTCTGCTGGTTCACCGACGAAGACGACGAGACCATCGAACGGTTGCTGCGCACCAACTGCGCCTCGGCCATGTGGCTCGCGAAGGCGCTGCTGCCGGAGATGACGGCGCGCGGCAGCGGCCGGCTCGTGTTCTGCGGCTCGGTGCTGGGGGCGCTGGCGCTGCCCGGCTATACGGCCTACGCGGCAAGCAAGTTCGCCCTGCGCGGCTTCACCGAAGGGCTGAGGCGCGAACTCGCCGGCAGCGGCGTGGGCGTGACGCTCGTCGCCCCGCGGGCCGTGCGCACCGCGCTCAACCCGCCGCAGGTCTACGAGATGGCACAGGCGACGAAGATGGCCATCGATCCGCCCGAGGCCGTGGCCGAAGCGATTTTCGCGGCGATCCAGCGCGACGCGCGCGAGGTGGTGCTTGGCGGAATGGAGCCTTGGGTCGTCCGTCTCAACGCCCTCTGGCCCGGCCTGCTCGATCGCTTGCTGCGCAAGCAGACCGAAGTGGTGCGCCGCTTTGCGCGGCGTCCTTCCTGAAGGAGAACGAAAATGCCCTGCACGAGATCGAAACGGCTGACGCTCGCCCTGCTCGCGGCCGCCTGGCTCGCCG